>DAISLG010000001.1:0-10513 GCA_036820565.1 Gaiellaceae bacterium
TTGCCGCTGAACGTCCTGCACATCAGCGAATCCGATTCCGCCGGCGGCGCCGGGCGAGCGGCCTACGCCCTCCACCGCGGCCTGCGCTCGCTCGGCCATGGCTCGTCCATGCTCGTCGGGCGGAAGGTCACGGCCGATGCCGAGACTCGTTCCATCAAGCGGAGCGCAGCGTGGCGCGGCGCAGACCGCGCTGTCGGGGGCGTCCTCGATCGCGTGGGGATGCAGTACGTCCTGTATCCCTCGTCGCTCGGGGTCGTTCGCGACCCGTGGTTCCGCGGCGCCGACGTCCTTCAGCTCCACAACCTGCACGGCAGCTACTTCGGGTTCAGCGCGATTCCCCTGCTCTCGGCACGGCGGCCGACGGTCTGGCAGCTCCACGACCAATGGGCGATGACGGGGCACGTTGCGTACTCACTCGACTGCGAGCGCTGGCGACACGGCTGCAGCTCGTGCCCGTATCTGGAGGAGTACCCGCGGCTCGAGCGCGACACGACCGCGCTGCTCTGGCGCCTGAAGCGCGCGACGTACGCCCGCTCTCGGCTCACGCTCGTGGCCACGTCGGCCTGGATGGCGGGGCTCGTCGAGGCGAGCCCGCTCCTGCGGCGCTTTCGGTGCCTGACGATCCCCAACGGCATCGACACGGCGCGGTTTCGGCCTGGGCCGCGCGACGAGGCGCGTCGTCGGCTCGGCCTGCCCGCGAACCGGCGCATCGTGCTGTTCGTCGCCTCGGAGCTGCGGGAGCGCCGGAAGGGGCTCGCGCTGCTCGAAGAGTCGCTTCGAGGTCTCGACCGGCCGCCGCTGCTCGCGCTCGCCGGCCATGGCGCTGCCGCGTCCGGGCTCGACACGCACGCGCTCGGGCCGCTCGACGGCGACGCGCTCGCCGACGCCTACCGCGCCGCGGACGTGTTCGCCACGCCGACGCTCGCCGACGCCCTCACGTTGACCGCGCCGGAGAGCCTCGCCTGTGGAACCCCGTGTGTCTCCTTCGACCGTGGCGGAATCACGGACGTCGTCCGCGACGGCGAAACAGGCCTCCATGCGCCTTTCGGCGACGCTGCCGGGCTTGCCCGCACGCTCGAGCGGCTGCTCGGCGACGAGGAGCTGCGGGCGCGCCTGGGCGCACGAGGACGCGAGCTCGTCGAGAGAGACTTCTCGATCGACCTCCAGGTGCGCCGCTACGCCGAGCTGTACGAGGAGCTTTCCGCCGCCGCGTGACCCGTCCGCTCGTCAGCATCGTGACGCCGTCGTACAACCAGGCGCGCTTCCTCGAGGAGACGATCCGGTCGGTGCTCGACCAGGACTATCCGGAGCTCGAGTACCTCGTCGTGGACGGCGGCTCGACGGACGGCAGCGCCGAGATCGTCGAGCGCTACGCCGACCGGCTGGCCTGGTGGACGAGCGAGCCGGACGGGGGCCAGGCCGCTGCGCTCAACAAGGCGTTCGCCCACGCCGCCGGCGACGTGCTCGGGTGGATCAGCTCGGACGATACGCTGCTCCCCGGCGCCGTGAGCAGGGTCGTCGCGGAGCTCGGGCGCGATCCGCAACCGGCGCTCGTCTACGGCGAGGCGCTCTTCGTCGACGAGGACGGCAACGAGCTGTTCCCACTGCAGCCGCGGCCCTTCGACGTCGCGGCGATGGTGCGGGCCTGCGACAACCACGTCGTCCAGCCCGGCTCGCTCTTCCGTCGCGACGCACTCGAGCTCGCAGGCCCGTTCGACGAGCGCGCGTACTACTTCTTCGACTTCGAGTTCGTGCTGACGCTCGCAGAGCGGGGCGCGCGCGTCGCGTCGATCCCGGACCGGCTGGCGACCTACCGTGTCCACGGCGAGTCGAAGTCCGGCGGAGCCCCGCTTGCGAAAGCGCGCGACTACGTTCGTATCGCCGACGAGTTCCTTGCGGCCTCGGCGCTTCCGTGCGCGGACCAGGGACGGACAAAGGCGTATCTGCGTGCCGGCGAATACTTCTACGAGGCGCTCGAGCTCGGCGAGGCGCGACGGACCCTGCTCCATGCGGCACGGAGAAGACCCACAGGGCGGGGCTTGTCGCTGCTCGCCAAGTCGTTCGTGCCCAGGCGGGCAGCGGCGGCGCTGCGGCGACGGAGGCGTGGTGACCCGGCTCGGGATTGACGCGACCTCGATCGCCCCGGACGGAAAGGGCATCTCTCGCGTGCAGCTGGGAACGGTGGCGGCCCTGCGGGACCTCGGCCGTCACCAGCTCGTCGTCTTCACGAGGCCCGAGGCTCCGGTCTCCGACGCCGTCCACGTGCTGAGCAGGCCTGCCCTCGCCTGGGAGCAGCGCGGCCTCCCGCGCGCGTCGAGCGACCACCGGCTGGACGCGATGCTGACCTGGACGGAACGGCTGCCGCTCGTCGGCGGCGGGCGCTATCTGGTCTGGCTCTTCGAGCCGCCGACACATCGAATCCGGCAGAACAGGATCGCGGGCGCCGGCGCGTACCAGGCCGCGAGCGATCTCGTCACGCTCGCGCTCTGGCGGCGGAGCCTACGGCGCGCGGAGCTCGTCCTCACCGGATCGGATGCCACCGCGCGCGCCTTGCCCCGGCTGGGGACGCCGGTCCGGACGCTCTACCCGGGGCTCGATCCACGTTTCAGCCCGGCTGCGAGCCCGCCCGCGGACAGTCCACCGTACGTGGTGCATCTCGGCTCTCGCGATCCGCGTGACGATACGGCGACGGCGCTGACCGCTTTCGAGCTGGCCCGGAGTCGCCTTCCCACCGGAATCCGCCTCCGCGTCGCCGGGGGCATCGACGGTCCGCCGGCTGCGAGCGTCGAGTATCTCGGCCGCGTCTCGGACACCGAGCTCGTCGCCCTGTACCGCGGCGCACTCGCCTACGTCGACACGAGCCTCTACGAAGGCTTCGGCTACCAGGTGCTCGAGGCGATGGCCTGCGCGACTCCCGTGGTCGCGACGGCGGTGACGTCGATCCCGGAGCTTGCCGAGGGGGCCGCGCTGCTCTGCCCCCCGGGTTCGCCCGGGGAAGTCGCGGACGCGCTCGTGCGCGTCGCAACTGACGCGGACCTCGCCGCTGACCTCCGGCGGCGCGGGCTGGCTCGGGCGGGGCAGTTCACGTGGCAGCGGACGGCCGAAGCGCTCGCGGATGCGATCGACGAGGTGGTCGCTTGATCGCGCTCCTCCACGGACTGCGGGCGTACGGGGCGGTCGAGCGGTACGTCGCCGCCCTGGCACGGGGACTCGTGGAAGCTGGCCGCGAAGTGACCCTCGTCCACCTCGACGACCCCGCGCTCGAGCCGTTCTCGGAGCTCGGCGTGGCGACGATTCGACTGCGACCGGCGAGTGCGCCCATGCTCGCCGTCCAGCTGGCCCGCCGCCTCCGCGACCTGCGACCACGGATCGCCCACGTGACCGAAGTCTGGCCGCCCGCGCTCGTGGCGGCGCGCAGCGCACGCGTGCCGCGCCTGCTCGTGACGCACCACACGCCCGAGCTGCCCCGGCGCGACAACGCGGTCGGCCGTGCGTGGTTGCAACTCGGTTGGGCGATGCGGCCCGAGGTGATCTACACGTCGGAGACAGACCGGATGCGCGACGGGCGGCGGCCGAGCCACGTCGTGGCCCTCGGGATCGACCTGAACCGGTTCGCCTCAGGCACTCCGGTTCTCGATGGCACCGTGGTGGGCAACGTCGCGCGGCTCGCCGAGCAGAAGGGGCAAAGGACGCTGCTCGCCGCGGTTCCGTCGGTGCTCGAGCGCCGTCCCGAGACGCGGTTCGCAATCGCGGGCGACGGCGAGCTGCGCCGGGAGCTGGAGCAGCTTTCGGAGCAGTACGGCGACCATGTTGCCATGTTAGGAAACAGATCGGACGTCCCCGATCTGCTCGCATCTTTCGACGTGTTTGCCTACCCCTCGCGCTTCGAGGGTCTGTGTCTCGCCGTCATCGAGGCGCAGGCGGCCGGCGTCCCGGTCGTCGCGACTCCGGTTGGCGGCATCCGCGACACCGTTCAAGACGGCGAGACGGGCCTGCTCGTTCCCCCAGACGATCCGCAGGCGTTGGCGGACGCGATCGTGCGCCTGCTGGACGACCGCGAGGAAGCTGCACGCATGGCTGCCCGCGCGCGGGAACAGGCGCAGCAGTTCTCGGAGGAGCGCATGGTCGAGCGGACGCTCGCCCTCTACGACGCGATGCGATAGAGAGCGAACGAGTCGTTGGCGTAGAGCGGCCGGAAGCGCCGCGGGACTTCGACGCCCGTCCTGACGACGGCGTAATAGGAGTCGAACCGGCGGCTGACCGGCACCCGCTGTGGGGCGAGTGCGCCCGAGAGCACGCGCGTGTTGAGCAGAAGCCTGCGATCGAGCTCGTCCGGCCGCGCCGTCAGCCGGCCGTCGTACCAGCCCGCCAGGTACAGCTGCCGCTCCGCGATGCTCGGATAGTTGTTCCATCCCTGGCGGCCGTCAACGGCCTTCCCGGTCATGCTGGTGAACACGAGCCCGTCGCGAGGGACGAGCCGGTGAACTGCCTGCCAGACCTCGTAGTCGTCGGACGTCAGCGTCATCCCGTTCTCCGACAGGCGGAGGTCGTCCGCACGCCAGGCCGCCGTCCCGACGACCGCGGCCACGACGAGGCCGGCGACCGCGAACGCGGGACGCAGGTGCCGCGGCCGGCCGAGCGCGGCGATCGCTCCGGCCACGGCAACGGGCAGGACGGCGACGAACGAGTGTCCCGCGAGGTCGAGAGCGAGGGCCGCGCCGGACGCGGCGAGCGCGTAGAGCGCCCAGCCCGCCGGTGCAGCGGCGCCTCGCGCGAACGCGAGGAACAGGCCGAGCCCGAGGAGCAGCGTGAACGCAAACCCGGCTCGGATCGCCGAAACGTCGCGAAACCACGCCGAAAGCGCAACGAAGCACGCTCCGGTGGCGAGCAGCGGCAGGGCAGCTCTCGCCGGAGGGTCGCGGTAAAAGGCGAGCGCGGCGAGGAAGATCGTCATCCCGACCGCGATGTCGAAGCCGTAGCCGCCGACGAAGTAGCTTCCGACGAGCGCGAGCCCGAGGGCGGCGGCGAGGGGAAGGCGCCGCGCGCGCACCAGGGCTGCACCGAGCAGAAGCTCTCCGAGGATGATGAACGCGGGAGCCGCAGCCTGGGTGTCGCGATGCGTGAGCTGGGCGTGCAGGCCGCGCAGCGCGTCCCAGGGGAGGAACTTCGGCTTCAGCAGGTCGGCGTACCAGCCCGCCGTCAGAAAGAGCGCTGCAACTGCGACCGCTGCGGCGGCCGCGAGCCCGATTCCTGCTGCGATCGCCGCGCGACGCTCGAGCCTGCGGAACAGGATGAAGCCGGCGAGGACGGACAGCGGCACGAAACCGACAACCTTCGTCATGAAGAGGTCGACCGCGAGGATCCCCGCGAGGAGCGCGACCGCGCGTGCGCCCAGCCGGTCGTCGTCCAGCGCGTCGAGCGAGAAGGCAAGCGGCAGTGCGAACGCGACCGGCGGGCTTTCCGTGATCCACGTCGGATATGGCACGAGCGCGACCGCAGCCAGGGCCAGGACGAGGATCAGGGCGGGTCCATGGCGAGCGGGCGCCGGGGTCAGGCCGATTCCCACGCACACCGCCGTGAGGAGGAACGCGGGCGCCGACGCAGCCTGGAAGAGCACCGCGTCGAAACCGGGCAGGTGTGTGCACACGGCGCCGATGAAGCTCGGCGCAGCCTCTGCGTAGATGATCCGCTGTCCCTCGGCGAGCAGATCGTGGAACGGGACGACCGACTGCGCTCCCGAAACGACCTTGTTGACGTAGTAGAGCATGTCCCCGTAGGCGGCCGACTCGACGTCGTCCGTGGGACCGTGCAGGAGCAGGCCAAGCGCGACGGGAAGCCCGAGCGCACCCGGGAGGGCCCAGCCGAGGGGCGGCAAGCCCCGACGCGCTGCCGCGGCCGCGATGGCGAGGCGCCGCGCCGTCCCCGCCGCTCCGACCGCAACGAGCAGCAGGGCGACGAGCGCGAGCCATGGGCTGAGCAACAGGAGAAACGACGCGGCGGTTGCCACGAAAAGCCCAACCGCGTAGGCGTGGCGAGGATCGAAATCAGCGGTTCGCGGCAGCGCCAGCAGCCAGCCGTGACCGAGCGCCCAGATACCGAGCGCCAAGGCGATCCCGAGCCCCGCATGCAGGACGATGGACAGAACAAGCTCGCGCACGACGAGCACCGATGCTAGTGCCCCTTCAGTGAATGTTGCCGGAGGACATTTGCTGGAGGGGAACAAAACGCGTCCGCTCCGTGGCTCCATTTGCGACAGTTGGGCGAGATGCCCTCGGCACCGGCTCCGTCACGCCTGCGCTCTGCCCTGACCGCCCGTGGGCGGCAGCTCCGCACCCGCACGATCGTCGAGCGCGATTACCGCAGCTTCCAACGCCGTTACGGGGACATTCTCGGCCGCGTGCCCTCGGGGCTCGAGGGTACGGCGCTCGTCGCGAGCCTCACGCACTCGATCTTCCAGCTCAAGCTCGAGGGAATGCTGGCGAAGGCGTTCCAGTACCGGGGCGTCGAGCCGGTCGCGGTGGTTCCCGCCGGCACGAGCGTGCCGCGCCGCTATCTGGCGCTGTTCGGCGTCGGCCGCTTCGTCACGCTCGAGGATTTCCTGCCGCCCGACGTCGACGAGGCCGCCGCAGCGGAGGCGGACGCTTTGCTCTCCCGCGTGGCGACGACGAACGACCTGCGACCGGTCAGCTTCCGGGGCGCCGGCGTCGGGCGGCAAGCGCTCTCGACGGCCTCGCGGCACCTGCACGAGGGGGCCGTCGACGTTTCGGACCCGCAGGCTCGCGACGAGATACGCCGCTTCCTCGCGCTCGCGATTCGCACGACGATGGCCGCGGACGGGCTGCTCGACGAGCTTTGTCCGGAGCTCGTCATCTTCAACGAGATGAACTACGCCGCCGAGGGGCCCCTTTCGGACCTTGCGCTCGCCCGCGGGCTGAACACGATTCAGTTCGTCGGCGGCTACGACGACGACGCGCTCGTGTTCAAGCGCTACACCGCGCAGACGAAAGGCCTGCACCCGCGCTCGCTCTCCGAGCAGTCCTGGCAGGCGGTGCGACGCATGCCCTGGACGCCGGAGCGTGATCGTGAGCTGGACGCGGACTTCGCGCGCCGCTACGAGGGCACCTCGATCCTCGCGCAGCTGAACCGCGGCTGGACGCGCGAGCAGTCTCGCGCCGAAATCGTCCGTCGGGTCGGCCTCGACCCGGATCGCAAGACCGCGGTTGTCTTCTCGCACATTCTCTGGGACGCCAACATGTTCTACGGGCGCGACCTCTTTGGCGACCAGGAGGAGTGGTTCGTCGAAACCGTCCGGGCCGCCTGCGCGACCGCGAGCGTCAACTGGATCGTCAAACTCCACCCGGCCCAGGTCTGGAAGCTGAAGCGGGACGGGGCGACAGGCGAGCTGGACGAGCTGGCGGCGATCCGCGAGCAGATCGGAGCGCTCCCGGCGCACGTGCACGTGCTCGAGCCGACGAGCGACATCAGCCCCTGGTCGCTGTTCGAGCTGACCGACTTCGGGATCACCATCCGCGGCTCGGTGGGCTTCGAGCTCCCCTGCTTCGGCATCCCGGCGCTGACGGCCGGAACCGGTTTCTACTCCGGGCGGGGATTCACCGTCGACTCGGAGTCCGCCGACGAATACCTCGAGCGGTTGAGGGGGATCGAGGAAACGCCGCCGCCCGGTCCCGAGCAGGTCGTCCTCGCGCGGCGGCACGCCTACGCGCTCTTCCGCTTGCGCCAGACTCGTTTCACGAGCTTCCGCTCGATCTACCAGCCACTGGAGAAGATCGACCGTCCGTTCGAGGCGACGATCGAGCTGACCGTCGGCTCGGCCGACGAGCTCGAGCGCGCGGACGACCTGCGCCGCTTCGGCGAGTGGGCGGTTGACCCCTCGGCGCTCGATTACCTCGAGCCGGTCCCCGCGTGACCGTCCCCGTCGTCGCGCTCGTCGGCGACCATCTGCGCCACCGCTGGTACGCGTCGCAGCTCGCGCTGAGCGACGCGGTCGAGCTCCGCGGTGTCGTCAGCGAGCGCCAGCCGCCTGAGGCGAGCGGCCGCGACGAGCGCGAGGACGAGCTCGTGGCCGATCACTTCGCGCGCCGCCGAGCCGCCGAAGAGCGTCACTTCGGGGGCGCACCGGGTTGGGACGAGCTCGAGGCGCCCTTCCTGGCGGTCGAGCGGGGGGAGACGAACAGCAAGCCGATCGCGCGCTGGGTCGACGGGCGCGAGCCGCAGCTGCTGGCGCTGTACGGGTGCGGGATCATCCGCGCGCCTCTGCTCGAAGACCACGAGGCGGTCAACATCCACCTCGGTCTCTCGCCGTACTACAAGGGACACGCGACGAACTTCTGGCCGCTCGTGAACGGAGAGCCGGAGTGTGTCGGCGCGACCGTCCATCTCGCGACGCTGGACGTCGATGCAGGGCCGATCCTGCGCCAGGCGCGGCCGCTCATGGTGCCCGAGGACGACTCGCACGACATCGGCTGCAAGGCGCTCGCCGCCGGAGTAGACGCGCTGCTCGACGCACTGCCGGCCTATGCCGCGCGCACGCGCGATCCCGTCGCCCAGCAACCCGGCGGGCGCGTCTACCGTCACGCCGACTTCGACGCCGCGCCGGGCGAGGCGATCGCGGAGCTGCGCCGGCGGCTCGCGGCCGGGGTGATCCCGGACTACCTGGCCGAGAAGGCGCTGCGGGACGCGCGCTTCCCGATCGTCGAGTGAGCCTCCTCGCCGTCAACTACCACTACGTCGCCGAAGAGGCTCCACGCGCCCCCCGCGCGATCTTCCCCGTCACCGTGGACGCTCTCACCGCGCAGCTCGAGGAGCTGGGGCGCCGGTTCGAGTTCGTTTCGCGCGACCGGCTGCTGGCCGCGGTCGGCGGCGAAGGCGACCTGCCGGGCGCGAGCTGCCTCATTACGTTCGATGACGGCCTGCGCGTCCAGTACGAGCTCGCGCTGCCGGTCCTGGAGCGGCTGGGTGTTCCTGCCGTCTTCTTCGTGCCCGGCCGGCCCCTCACAGAACGGAAGGCCCTGTACGTGCACAAGGTCCACCGGCTCCGCGAGGCGCTGGGTGACGAAGCGCTCGCGCCGCTGGTGGACCCGCACGACGTCCCCGAGGACCTGGCGCGCGAGCAGTACGCCTATGACACGCCGGAGTCGGCGCGCGTCAAATACCTGCTCAACATGCACCTCTCCCTCGACGAGCGCGACGATGCGATCGCGAAGACGTTCTCGCGCGTCGTGGAAAACGAGGAGGCGTTCTGCGCCGAGCTGTACATGTCGCGGGAACAGGTCCGGCGGCTCGAACGCCGTCATGGAGCTGTCGGCGCCCACTCGTATGGTCACGAGCCGCTCGCGTTGCTCGAGTCGCAGGCGCTTCGCCGCGACCTCGAGGCCAGCGCAAAGACGCTCGAAGACGTCACCGGTGTCCGGCCGCGCCTCCTCAGCTACCCGCACGGCTCTCGCGAGGCCGTGACCCACGCCGTCGCCACGGCCGCCGAAGCCGCGGGTTTCCGCGCCGGCTTCACGATGGAGCGCGCCCTGAACCGCACGCTGGAGCAGCCGCTCTTGCTGGCGCGGATCGACACGAACGACGCACCCGGCGGCTCGCGACCGCTGATCGAGATCCCCGACCGGACGCGCTATCTGTAGTGCGCCTTCACTAGCATCGCGGGAATGAGCGTGTTTGTGATCGCCGAGGCCGGCATGAACCATGACGGGAGCCTCGGAAACGCCATCCGGCTGGCCGAGGTCGCCGCGGCCTGCGGCGCCGACGCGGTGAAGTTCCAGCTCCACGACCCCGGCGCCGAGACGACGCGCGATGCCCCGGCGCCGCCGTACTTCCAGCACGAGGGCCGCTGGGAGTACTTCGAGCGCACGGCGTTCACGGACGAGCAGTGGGGAACGCTGAGAGCCGCGTGCGCTGCGGCCGGGATCGAGTTCCTCTGCTCGCCCTTCTCGATCGAGGCGGTGGACCGGCTCGAGTCGGTCGGGGTCGGGCGGTACAAGATCGGCTCCGGCGAGGTGACGAACCTCGCGCTGATTCGCGCTGCCGCCGCGACGGGCAAGCCGCTCCTGCTCTCTTCCGGGATGAGCACGTGGGAGGAGCTCGATGCCGCCGTCGACGCGGCCGGTGACGACGTGACCGTGCTCCAGTGCACCTCGGCATACCCGACGCCCCCTGACCGGGTCGGCCTCAACGTCCTCGCGGAGCTGCGCGAGCGCTACGGCAAGCCGGTCGGGCTCTCCGACCACTCGCTCGGGCCCTACGCCTGCTTTGCCGCGGTCGCGCTCGGCGCCGACGCGATCGAGAAGCACTTCACGCTCTCCCGGGACATGTACGGGCCCGACGCGGCGCTCGGGCTGGAACCGTACGAGCTCGAGGAGCTCGTCGACGGTGTCCGCGAGATCGAGGCGATTCTGTCGGCTCCGGTGGACAAGGACGCCGAAGCCGGAGCACTCGAAGAGATGAAGCAGATCTTCGAGAAGAGCGTCGTCGCCGTCGCCGACATTCC
>DAISLG010000001.1:10613-56979 GCA_036820565.1 Gaiellaceae bacterium
TACGGCACCGCGCTCGACGTGATCGAAGAGGACGGGTTCGAGCCGGACGAGCGCGTCTTCATGCTGATCGAGGGCGAGACGCCGGGCACGATGGCGAAGTCGACGGGGCTCGGCCTGCTCGAGCTGCCGACCGCGTTCGAGCGCCTCCAGCCCGACGTCGTGATCACCGTCGGCGACCGCTTCGAGACGATGGCCACGGCGCTCGCCGCGACTTACATGAACATCCCGCTCGCGCACACCATGGGCGGGGAGGTCTCTGGAAACATCGACGAGTCGATCCGCCACGCGGTGACGAAGTTCGCGCACGTTCACTTCCCCGCCTCCAAGGGAGCCGCCGAGCGGATCGTGAGGCTCGGGGAGAACCCGGAGTGCGTGCACATGGTCGGCTGCCCGCGCATGGATCTCGTCGCCGAAGTGCTCCGCGACGAGCCTAATGGGCTCAGCGACCTGTTCCGGTTCGGCGTGGGCGGCAGCTTCGACCTCGACCAGCCTTTCCTGCTCGTCTCGCAGCACCCGGTCACGACGGAGTACGGCGACGGCGAGCGGCAGATCGACGAGACGCTGCGCGCGGTGCAAGCGGTCGGCCTCCCGGCGGTCGTCCTCTGGCCGAACGCGGATGCCGGCTCGGAGCACATCGCCCGCGGGATTCGCAAGTTCCGCGAGCACGAGGACGACTCGCGCATGCACTTCTTCAAGAACCTGCCGACGAACGACTACATTCGGCTGATGCGGAAGACCGCGTCCCTCGTCGGGAACTCGAGCTCCGCGATCCGAGAGGGCTCGTTCATCGGCACCCCGGCGGTCAACATCGGCTCACGGCAGGAAGGGCGCGACCGCGGCTCGAACGTCGTCGACGTCGACTACGACCGCGGCGAGATCTCAGACGCGATGCAAGCCCAGATCGCGCATGACCAGTACGAGCACGAACCGATCTACGGCTCCGGCAACGCGGGTGAGCAGATCGCGGACGTGCTCTCTCGCGCGGAGATCTCGATCCACAAGCGCATGACGTACTAGGTGGCTCACCCACCGGTGCACGTCGTCGGGCTGATCCCGGCGCGGGGCGGGTCGAAGGGGATTCCCCGCAAGAACCTCGTCGAGCTGGTGGGAAAGCCACTCGTCGCGTGGACGATCGGCGCCGCGCGCGCGGCGAGCAGCATTTCTCGCGTGGTCGTGTCGACGGACTCGGACGAGATCTCGGGCCTCGCCCGAGATCTCGGTGCGGATGTGCTCGAGCGGCCGGCGGAGCTCGCAGAGGACAAGACGCCGATGCTCGAGGTGGTGCGCCATGCGATCCGAGAGCTCGGGCCGTGCGACGTTCTCGTGCTGCTCCAGCCAACGTCGCCGCTCCGCCGCGCCGAGCACGTCGACGACGCGGTGAGGCTCCTCCTCGAGTCAGCGGCCGACGCCGTCGTCAGCGTCGTGGAGGTTCCGCACCAGTTCCGCCCCTCTTCGCTGATGGAGCTTCAGGACGGGAAGCTCGTGCCGTGGAGCGACGGGCCGGCAACGCGCCGGCAGGACAAGCCGGTCGTGTACGCCCGCAACGGCCCGGCTGTGCTCGCGGTTCGTCCCGACCGGCTGGGCGACAGTCTCTACGGCGGCGACTGTCGTGCGTACGTGATGGACCGGCGCGACTCGGTCGACATCGACGACGAGGTCGATCTGCTGCTGGCCGAGCAGCTCCTGTCCCCGAACGAGGGCTAGAAGCCGAGATAGAGCAGTGGCGTCGCGAAGACGCCATCCTGCCGCACGAGGTGGCGCGCCCGCGCTCGAACGTAGAGCGTCGTGAAGTCGGGACGCCGAACGAAGCCGAGCAGGCGCGACGCTCGCTCGAGCTCGTGCTGGTCCCATGGCGTCGGCCAAGGCTGGAACCGGACCGTCCCCGCGCCGCTGCGGCGCGCGAGCTGCTGCGTCGCGCCCAGGGCGAGCACGGCCGGGACGAGCCCTCCCTCGCGTGGCCGCCATGCGGCGACCCGCAAGGCTTCTCCCGGCGAGCCGGGTAGCTGGACTAACGCGCGGGACCCGTTGGCGCCCGGGATCTCGAGCACACGGAGGAGCGGGGAGCCGCAGTACCAATCCCACGAGCGGTCGGCAACGATCGTCCAGCGACCCGCGGGCGGCGGAACGTCGACCAGATCGGAGTCCGCCGGCACCGGAGGGCGCACGGTCGCCGTCGAGGCACGCGGGGTGGCGATCCTCGCAGCCGTGTGGCCCAGGACGCGCAGCGTCGTCTGCACCGACGCGAGCACGGTTGCCTGCGCGCGCTGCGACTGGAGAGTCGCCGGACTAGCGACGGCGACGCGCGCGCGCTCACCGATCTCTACGCGTTCGAACCCGACGAACAGACGACCGACCTCCGGTCGCACGAACGCGTGCAGCAACTCGACGCCGGCATCCTCGGCGTACGTGAAGAGGCGGTCGAGCAGCTCGACGACGACCGGTCGGTCGGCCCCGCGGCGCCCGCGATACGGGACGTCGACGAACAGCGCCTCGACCTTGCCGCACCGGAAGTCCTGGTCCGCCCAGCGCGCGGGCATCGGCACGATCGCGCAGTGACCGACGGGCCGCCCGTCGTCGACGGCGAATGCGTGCAGCGCCGGGCCGACCGGACCCCGGACGAACAGATGCTCGAGGAACTCGAGGTCGCGATACTTCCGGTCCGCACGCCCGTAGAGGTCGCCTACCGACTCGAGCTGAGTCCTTTCGAGCGGCCCGAGGACAGTGAGGAAGTCGACCACTCAGGCTGCTAGCATGCGCGCCTCGCGCTCGCGCCACCAGTCGCCCATCCCGCGCAACGACGTCACCCATGCCCCCTGTTCCAGGGCGCGGTCGATCGTCCATTCGTACAGCGCGAGCCATTCCGGTTGCACGAACTTGTCGGGATGGAACAGCAGCGTGACCGCGCCGCCGACGGCTGCGGTGGTCTCGACGAGCTGCCCGATCACTCCCCGTGCGAGCGCGTCGTCGAGTTCGAGGCCGCCCGCGGCCAGCACAGCAGTGTCCTCCACGACCAGCGGGACCTCCAGCAGCTGGAGCCGCTCCCGCGCGGGGGCGTTGAAGAGGTGGAAAGGGAGCCCTGTGCCCGCGCGGAAGCCGATGTTGCGATTGAAGCCGAGGCTCGAGTCGACCTCCAGGCGCGCCTCCTCCTGGAGCAGGGGCGTGGTGCGGATGTCCCAGCGAAGGAAGTGCTGGCGCGTCGTGGTCAGACGGAGCCCGGTTGCCGTCTCGAGCGTCCGGCGCTGCGCGACAAGCGCCCCCGGCGCGAGTGCCGCGGCATAGCCGCCGTGGAGGCCGACGTCGAACCCTTCGTCGGCAAGCGCCCGCATAACGTCCGCGACCTGCACCCTCACTCCGCGGAACCGGCACCGATCCGTCGGTGCATAGACGCAGTCGTAGCGACTGTGCGGGGCCATCGGCGGCGCTGTGAAGAAGTACGACGCGGTCACGCCGCGAGTCGCCTCGGCGGCCATGCTGCACTCGAGCGTCTCGGCTATGGAGGGCGCCGTGGCCATCCCCGAGCGGACGGAACGGGCGACGCGGACCGCCGGGCGCGCAATCCGAAGGAACCTTTCTCCAGCCCCCGCGACCCCGGGCGCGAGTCCGGCCCGAGCGAAGCGCCCGGCCTGCCGAGGCGTGTAGTGGGAACTCAGGAGGTCGACGTCATGTGTCAGGCAGACCGCGAACCGGCCGCCGTTCGGCCACAGAGGCTCCAGCGCCACTTTGCCGCTCAGCTCCGCCCGCTGCTCCACGAGCCATCGGTCGATCTCCGGCTCCCACAGGTTTCCCGCGTGGAAGTTCTCCGAGAAGCTGAAGTCCCAGCAGCCCCAGCGGTCTCGGTCGGAGAGCTCGTATTCCTCGAGGCGCAGCAGGGTCCGCGCGAGGGGCGGTGGCAGATTCGGCACCTCGATGCGGGCGTCCGTGATCCCGAGCCAAACCCGCACCGTCTGGGAGAGATATCGCCGGGTTTCGAGCGACTCGAGAACCTCGGACGACGGCACCGGCCTGGGGACGGCTACGGTCACTGGGCGATCGTACGACAGCTCTCAGACGACCGAGACGCACCAGTCGATAATGGTCGCGTGACCAGCTTCATGAAGGAGACGGGCCGCGACCGCTACTTCGCAGCGCTCGAGCGCGAGCTGGACGAGCTCGTCGATCCGCAGACCGGGATGCTCTCCGAGCAGTTCTCGCGCGTGATCGACTGTCCGCTCTGCGCCTCCGGCGATCACGAGCAGCTGTTCGACAAGCGCGGTTACGCGTTCGTGCGCTGCCGCCAATGCCGGCTCGTGTTCGCCAACCCGCAGGTGGACGAGGCGCGCGCGATCGACCGCTACGGCAGCTCGACGTCGGCAGAGCTCTGGGCGGAAGTGCTGCTTTCAGAGCGGCAGCTCCAGCTCGACCGGCCGAAGTTCGAGGCGATTGCGGACGAGCTCGAGCCCTTTCGAGGGGAGGGCCGCCTTCTCGACGTGGGGTGCTCGATCGGGCTCTTCCTCGACGTGGCGCGGGAGCGTGGCTTCGACGGCATCGGGATCGAGTTCGGCGAGCGAGCGCTTCGTCACGCGCGCAGGGTGCTCGGCCTCGAGGTGCTGGACGTCCCGCTGGACGAGGCCGGATTCCACCCCGAGAGCTTCGACGTCGTGACCGTCCTCTCGGTGCTCGAGCACACGAACGACCCGCGCGCGATGCTTCGCGAGGTCGCACGGCTGCTGAAGCCCGGCGGCGCGGTGTACGTGATCGTCCCGAACCTCGAGAGCCTCGCCTGCCGCGTCCTCCACGAGCGGGCGGCTACGTTCGACGGCCGCAACCATCTCATCTACTTCTCACCCGCAACGCTCTCCGACGCCCTCCGCCGCGAGGGCTTCGAGCCGCTGCGCGTCTCGACGCACGTGAGCTCGCTCGACCCGGTGCTCGCGTGGCTCGCCTACGAGGATCCCTACGGCGCCGGTGACCTCGACGAGGATCCCCTCGTCGCTGCGGCCCAGGAACGCACGAACGACCTGGAATCATGGCTCGAGCGGCTGCAGCTCGGCTACAAGCTGCACTGCCTCGCGCGCAAGCTGTAGCGCCGCGGGCCCGGCGGGCGCGGAAGATGTGCCAGATACAGTGGACGCCCGTGGAAGCCGGCACGAGCGCGCTGCTCGACCGCGGTCAGCCCGTGGTCATCCGACCCCCGAAACGGTGGGTCGGCTTCGGCCTGCGCGAGCTGTGGCGCTATCACGAGCTGCTCTTCTTCCTCGCCTGGCGCGATCTGAAGGTTCGCTACAAGCAGACGCTGCTCGGCGTCAGTTGGGCGATCGTGCAGCCGATCATGTACATGGTCGTCTTCACGCTCTTCTTCGGGCGGGTCGCGCACCTGTATACGCCCAAGCTGCCCTACGCGCTCGTGACGCTGAGCGGCGCCGTTATCTGGCTCTTCTTCGCGAACGCGGTCCAGCTGGCCGCGAACAGCCTGGTCGGGAACGCGTCGCTGATCACGAAGGTCTACTTCCCGCGCCTGCTCGGAGTGTTCGCGCCCATCATCGCCGGCCTCGTCGACCTCGTCCTTGCGTTCGGCGTCCTGTTGGCGGTCATGGCCGGCTACGGCTACTACCCCGATCCGAAGCGTGTCTGGGTCGTGCTTCCCCTCGTCCTGCTCGTCGTGGGCGTCGCCGTCGGGGTGGGCGCGTTTCTCGCCGCGGTCAACGTCAAGTACCGAGACGTCCGCTACGTCGTCCCGTTTGTGTTGCAGCTATGGCTGTTCGCGAGCCCGGTCGCCTACGTGACCGACCTCGTCCAAGGCGGCTGGCGGACCCTGTACTACGTCAACCCGATGGCCGGGGCGGTGGACGGATTCCGGTGGGCCCTGCTCGGCGGAGTACCTCCGACCGCCGGCCGCCTGCTCCTGTCCGCCGCTTCGGCGACGCTGCTCATGATCTCGGGCGTGGTGTACTTCCGGCGCAAGGAGCGGGAGTTCGCGGACATTGTCTAGCTCCGCCGTAGAAGTCCACGACCTCGCCAAGCGCTACCGGCTAGGCCAGTCCCAGGTGCTGCACGGCAGTCTCCGGGAGACGCTCTCGGACGCGGCAGCGCGGGCGCTTCACCTCGCGCGCCGCCGCCCGCGTCCGACGCGCGAGTTCTTCTGGGCGCTCGACCATGTCACGTTCGAGGTCGAGCGAGGCAGCGTGCTCGGAATCATCGGCCGCAACGGAGCCGGCAAGACGACGCTCCTGAAGATCCTGTCGGGCATCACCGACCCGACTCGCGGAGAGGCCCGGATCTGGGGGCGCGTCGGCTCGCTGCTCGAGGTCGGCACGGGCTTCCACGGCGACCTGACCGGGCGCGAGAACATCTTCCTGAACGGCGCGATCCTGGGGATGCGGCGCCGCGATATCGAGCGCCGCTTCGACGAGATCGTCTCCTTCGCGGAGGTCGAGCGCTTCATCGACACTCCCGTCAAGCGCTACTCGTCCGGGATGTACCTGCGGCTCGCGTTCGCCGTCGCTGCGCACCTCGAGCCGGAGATCCTCATCGTCGACGAAGTGCTCGCCGTCGGTGACTCCGAGTTCCAGCGGAAGTGCCTCGGCAAGATGGGCGAGGTCAGCGGGGAGGGCCGCACCGTCCTGCTCGTCAGCCACAACATGTCGGCGATCACGTCGCTCGCCTCGAGCTGTCTGTGGCTCGACGGCGGCAAGGTGCGGCGGATCGGGGCTCCCGGTGACGTGGTCGCCGCGTATCTGAGCGAAGGACACGTCTCGGACGAGCCCGGGTTCGCGGATCTCAGCGACCCGACGCTCCGCCACGGGGTGCAGAAGCAGACGCACAAGGACGTCCTGTTCGAGAGCGTGCGGCTCGTCGACTCCGGCGACCGCACGACAGGCGTCTTCTTCGAAGGCGACCCGATGCGGATCGTGCTCGGACTGCGCTCGCACGTGCCGGCGACCCGGCTCGAGGTGCTGTGCAAGTTCAGCACGCTGGAAGGGACGCTCGTGTTCACTCTCGCGTCGGGAGCGCTCGACGTCGACGTCCAGCCGGGTCCGCTCGAGCTCTCCGTGGAGATCCCGAACCTGCCGCTTCGGCGCGGCGGCTATCAGATCGATCTCTACCTGCTCACGAGTCTCCCGCAGGACGACCTGCGCGGCGCGATCGAGTTCGAGATCGCGGGCCCGCGCGGATCCGTCGAGGATCCCCGCCGCACGCGCGACTATCTCGGCCTCGTGGACGTCGAGCACGAGTGGACACCCGTTCGCCGGGGATCTCCGAGCCCCGTTCCCCGCTAGCCGGCTGCCGCGTCGCCTTCGATGCGCGCGACGACCCGCCGGATCACCGTTCGCGGCAGGAAGTCACGTTCCCACGTGTGCCGCCCGCCCTCGACGAGCCGCGCGCGCAGACCCTCGTCCTCCAGCGCGTGCGCGACGTGCTCGGCGATCTCCGCGGCGTTGTCGCCGAGCAGCGCGTTCTCGCCGTGGACGATCTCGGGCATCGCGACCGCCATGTTCCGGTGCGCCACGAGGCAGGAGCCGACGGACCACGCGTGCAGGATCCGCGTGTGGCCGACGACGAAGTCGGGGTTCGCGTTGTTCGCGAGCAGGAACACCTTCGCCGACCGCAGCTCGCCGTCGATGTCGTCGACGAAGCCGCGGTTGACGACGCGCGGGTGGGCGAGCGACTCGGCGACGGCCGGCGCCATCCCGCCGGCGCCATACAGGTGCACCGAGTAGTCGGCGCCGAGCCGGCGGTCGAGTTCGGGCAGGATCTCGCGCCCCAAAAAAGAGAGCCCGAACGTGTTGCCCGTTGCGTACTGGCCGCCCATGTTGCCGACGATCCTGTTCTCCGTCGGGCGCGGGAGCTCGAGATGCTCGCCGGTTGCCGGCCACATGTTCTGGACGTAGAACGATTCCGGATGCCCCTTCTCCGCGTAGTAACTCGCATTCGGCGCGGAGACGCATCCGACCCAGCGCGAGGTCCTGACGAGCTCGACATGCACGTCCTCGAACCGCTCGTACGCACGCCGCCAGAGCAGCAGCTTCGTGCGATTGCGGACGGTGCGGCGCGGGATCCCGAACAGGTCCGGGTGCTTGAGCCGCGCCGCCATCGAATAGTGGTCGGGGTTCCCCGCGTAGGCGAACACCGGCGCCTCGACACGCGAGCAGGCGGCGAACGCGGCGCTGCACCAGAGGTGGAAGACGAGGTCCGCGCCCGTCGAGTCGACGCGCCGTGCGAGCTCGTCGCGGAGCGCATGCGACGGATAGAACAGGCCTGGATCGTTCGAGTAGGCCTGCCGGACGAGCAGCGACGGGGTCGAGCCGACGGCGTCGTGGGGCGCCGTCAGCGGCGGCAGGAGCTTCACGTCCGTCGCGGGCTCGCCGCCTTCGTGCTCGGGGTGGAGCAGGGGCTGGAAGAGGACTTCGTGCCCGAGGTCGGCAAGCGCCCGCAGCGCCTCGCGCACGACGACGGTCTGCGCGCGGACGGAGTGCCCCGCGAGGGGTAGCGTCGGCGCGATGAAGAAGAACCGCAAGCGAAGCTACGAGACCACGCGAGGCTCGGGCAGCGGCACGACGAACTCGCCCCGGAACCCCCGCTCGCGGAGCTTCGGGATCAGTCCGTCCGCGATGTGCCACGAGAGCATCAGCGCGTACTCGGGCTGCTCGGCGATGAGCCGGCTTTCCTCGACGATCGGGATGTGGCTCGCGGGTGTGTAGAGCCCGTTCTTGAGCGAACCCGGAGGCTCCACCACGTACTCGACGAGGTCCGAGTCGATCCGGCAGTAGTTGAGGAGCATGCTCGAGCGCGCGGGCGCCCCGACCCCGACGATTCGCGCGCCCTGCGAGCGCAGCTCGAGCAGGAGGCCGAGGAGGGCGTGCTTCGAGGCGACCACCCGGCTCCGGAACTCCCCGAGCCGCTCCGCCCCGTAGAGGCCGTACTCCTCCTCCTCGCGTCGCTGCGCCTCTAGGCGCTCGGAGGGCTCGCCCTTGCCCTTGACCGCCCAGACTCGGATCGAGCCGCCGTGCGTCGGCACCCGCTCGCAGTCGACGACGGAGAAGCCGGCGCGCTCCAGGATCGCCGTCAGGGGCCTCAGGCCGTAGAAGCGCAGGTGCTCGTGGTAGATCGTGTCGTACTGGAGCCCCTGCACCAGGTCCAGCAGGTAGTGCGACTCGGAGACGAGCATGCCGCCGTCCTCTAGGAGCGCCGAGACGCCGCGCAGGAAGGGGAACAGGTTCGGCACGTGCGCGAGCACGTTCGTGGCGCTGACGACCGACGCGTGGCCGTGCTCGGCGACGACGCGCTCCGCGACCGCCTCGTCGAAGTACGCCTGCACCGTCGGCACCCCGTTCTGCTCGGCGATCGCCGCGATGTCCGTCGGCTCGATCCCGAGCACGCGCAGTCGGTGCGGCAGGAAGCCCTTCAGCAACGTCCCGTCGTTCGAGCCGATGTCGATCGCGAGATTCCCCTCCCCAAGCGAGCCGCGCTCGACCGCCTTGTCGGCAAGGTCGGCGAAGTCCTCGACGAGGATCCGGGTCATGCCCGTCTGGTACGGGTAGTCGCGCGGGAAGACGATCTCCGGGTCGAGCGCGTAGCCGAGCTGGACGAGGCCGCAGTCGGGGCAGCGGAGGAGCGCGACCGGGTAGTGCGTCTCGGGCTCGCGGATCCGGTCCGGCGTCAGGAACGCCTGCACGGGCGGCTGCGGCAGGAAGTCGAGAACGGTCTCGAGCCCGCTCGAAGAGCATGCTTGGCACGCGGTGATCGGACCCGCGACGACCTCCTCGCTGCGGACGGCTATGTCGGCACCTCCTCTCGTCGCAGCTCGCCTGCGTACCACTCGTACGTCCGCCGGAGCCCGTCTTCGAGCTCGACCTCGGGCGAGAAGCCTAGAAGCTCGCATGCCTTCGCCACATCGGGGACGCGGCGGCGCGTGCCCTCTCCCTCGAAGGTGACGTGCCGGGGCTCGACGGGCTTGCCCGCTACGCGCGCGAGCAGCTCCGCGAGCTCGTTGATCGTTCGTTCCTCGGCGGGGTTGCCGACGTTCAGGATCTCGTTCGCGGCGCCCGGCGCCTCGACCGCCGCGACCGTCGCAGCGACGGCGTCGTCGACGTAGCAGAAGCTCCGCGCCTGTTCGCCGTCGCCCTGGATCGTGAACTCCTCCCCGAGCTCGAGCCGCCGGATGAACTGCGGGATCACGTGATCCCAGCCCATCGCCGGTCCGTAGACGTTGTGGTAGCGGAGGATCGTGAACTCGAAGCCGCGCCTGCGCGCGTAGTTCGCGACCACGAGCTCGCCCGCGATCTTGCTCCCGCCGTAGGACCAGCGCGGGTTCAGCGGATCCGGAACGCACAGGGGCTCCGCCTCCTGCGTCGGAAAGACCGCGGGCAGGCCGTACACCTCGGAGGACGAGGAGAAGACGAGGCGGCGGACGCGCTCCGCGGCGCACGCCTCGGCGACGTTGAGCACGCCGCGCAAGTTCACGTCGAGAACCTCGTCCGGCATCCGGTAGAAGTTGCCCGTCCCCTGGATCGCCGCCAGGTGAGCGATGACCTCTGCGCCCGTAGCGGCGTCTCGCACCGCGGCCGCGTCGCGAACGTCCGCCTCGACGACGTCGACGCCCGGCGAACCCGAGCCGCGGAAGCCGTTGTCGAGCGCGACGACGTCGTGCCCTCGCTCGGCGAGCGCGCTCGCGAGCGGCGCGCCGAGGAAGCCGAGCCCCCCGGTCACGAGGATCCTCACAGCTCGAGATGTCCCGCGGCGACGGCGAGGCAGAGGACGGCGACGTGCGGCGCCATCCGCAGCTCGCTCCGCGCGACGAGCGCGCGCAGCTCACGGCGATCGACGAACCGCAGTTCGAGCTGCTCGTCGGTGTCCGGCTCGGCAGCGCCCCGCCTCACCGCAGGCGCGAAGAACGCCCACTGCCGCGTCTCCATCCGCCCCGAATCGGTGTGGAGTGCGCCGAGCAGAATCATCTCGTCGGCGGCGCAGCCAGTCTCCTCGAGGAGTTCGCGGGTCATCGCGTCCGCAGGCTCCTCCCCGGGCTCGACGGCTCCGCTCGGGAGCTCGAGCACGTCGCGCTCCACCGCGGGGCGAAACTGGCTCACGAGGGGCACGCACCCGTCCTCGGTGACGGCGAGAACGGCGCAGTACTCGCCGGTGCGTACCGAGTAGAACGTCTCCTCACCCCGCGGCGGAGGCAGGAGCACCCGCTTCGCGACGACGTCCAGCCAGGGGCAGGAGTACTCGACGGAGCGGGCGACGATCAAGCGACCACCGGCTGTTTGCGAAAGAAGCCCCACACGTCGACGAGGTCGACCCCGGCCGGGATGTCGAGCCCCTGGTAGAGGTCGTGCGGCGCGCCCACGACGACGACGTCGCAGGTCGCGACGAGCTCCTCCGCCGAGACGAACGATGGGTCGTCCACGAACGCGTCCGCGCACACGACCTCGGCACCGTGGAACCGCAGGATCTTGCGGAGCTTGTAGGCAAGCGAGTCCCGAACGTCGTCGATGTTCGCTTTGAAGGCCATCCCGAGGATCCCGACGCGCTTCTCGGCGAGGTCCGGGTGGCGCGCGCGCAGCGAGTCGACGATGAAGTTCGCGAGCCCCTCGTTCACGAGCATTGCGGCGTGGCCGAGCTGGAAGTTGCCGCGCTGGAAGGCCGACAGCTGCATCGTGTCCTTGAGCAGGCACGGCCCGGCGGTGAACCCCGGCAGCGGCAGATCGCTCGCCCGGTCGTAGCCCTCGGTCATCGCTCGGTGGATCGAGAAGAAGTCGGCGCCGAGCTCCTCCGCGACCATGTAGAACTGGTTCGCGATCGCGAACTGGATGTAGCGCCACGCGTTCAGGAAGAGCTTCGCAAGCTCGGCCTCCTCGACCTCGACGACGATCAGCCGGTCCGTCAGCCGCTGCCAGAGCCGCAGCGCCGTTTCGACCCCGTCCTGTGTGATGGCCGAGACGATCTGCGGCAGCCGGTCGAGCTCGGAGATCGCGTAGCCCTGGACGATTCGCTCGGGGCAGTACGAGACCTCGACGCTCGAGCCCAGTCCCTCCAGAGTGCGCTGAAGCTCGCGGGTCGTCCCCGGATAGACCGTGCTCCGCAGCATCAGATGCTGGTCGGCGCGTAGGCGGGGTGCGATCTGGCGCGCGAGGTCGAACATCGGCTGGAAGCGCGGGTTCAGATACTCGTCGACCGGCGTCCCGATCGTGACGACGACATAGTCCGCCTCTTCCAGGCGCGCGTCGTCGTCGAGCAGGTGGAAGGAGCTGCCAAGCACGGCGGGAAGGACGGTCTCGGCTCCGTACTCGAGGAATGGCATCCGTCCCGACCGCACGGTCTCGCGGCGGCTCTCGTCGAGGTCGTACGCGCCGACCTGGAGGCCCGCCTTCGCGAGCATCATCCCGAGCGGAAGCCCGACGTGGCCGCAGCCGCCGAAGACGAAGACGTCGAGTGACTTCGTGCCGCTCTGCATCCGCTGCTTTATACCGTCCGCCATCCTCCGCCGGCTCTCGAAGCCTCGGCCAGCCGCTGCGCCCGGAGACCCTCGTGAAACGACGGCGACGCGGGTCGGCCCTCGCGGATCGCCTCGACCAGCTCACGCGCGAGCTCGACGAACGGCGCGATCCTCCCGTCCTCCTCCGGCGCCTCGGGGAGCGCGACCTCGGCTCCGTTCAGTGCGAGCCGGAACCCGCGCATGTAGTCCGAGACGTCGGGATTGTCGAGGATGAGCGTTCCCTCCTCGCCGAAGAACTGAAGCGAGTGGCCGCGGCCGTGGGCGGCGACGGTCGAGATCGAGAGCGTGACGTGCGTACCGTCGACGAGCCGCATCAGCGCGGCGCACGCATCGTCGGAGCTACCACGGCCGAGCAGCGTCGGGGCTGTGCCGCAGAGGCTCTCGACGGGGCTCAGCAGCCATTCCACGTAGTCGAACGAGTGCACGCCGAGGGCGAGGAGCGCTCCGCCGCCCGCTTCGGCGTCGTCCTTCCAGCTGGGTGCGGGGCCGGCCGCGAGCCGGCTGCCCAGGTGCCAGGCGATCTCGAGCTGGAGGACGCGACCGATCGCGCCGTCGGACAAGAGCTCGCGCGCACGGCGGAACGACGGCAGTCCGCGGAACTCGAAGTCGACGAGGGTCGGCACGCCCGCGGCGGCAGCGAGCTCCGCGAGCCGCTCCGCCTCGTCGCAAGTCGCGGCGAGAGGCTTTTCGCACAGCACCGGCTTTCGCACCTCGAGCGCCGCCGCCACGATCTCGGCATGCGCCGCCGGCGGCGTCGCGACGCTGACGAGGTCGACCGCGGGATCGGCCACGAGCCGGCGCCAGTCGCCGTACGCGTTCGGGACGCCCGCCTCGTCAGCGACCTGACGCGCACGGGCACCGTCGCGGGCGCAGACCGCGGCGACTCGCACTCCCTCCGGCTCGAGTCGCCGAAACGCGGGGATCTGGACGCGGGCGCCGAAGCCGAGACCGACGATGCCGACGCCGAGCGTCATGCGCTACCGGGGCTGCGGAAGCGCCCGGCGGAGAGGCCCCTTCGCGATGTCGGAGCCGTGGCGCCGGAAGCTCGCGAAGACCGCGTCGAGGTCGACCGTGACCTCCCATTCCGGGTAGTCCGTGCGGAAGCGGCGCAGGTTCGTGATGTAGCAGATGTGGTCGCCGCGTCGCGGCTCGTCGACGTACTCCGTCCTCATCCGGACGCCGAGGAGCTCCTCGAACCGCGCGATCGCCTCGAGCAGCGAGACGCTGTTCTCGCGCCCGCCGCCGAGGTTGTAGACCGCGCCCGCGGAAGGCCGCTCGGCGAACGCCATGATCGCCGTGCAGACGTCGCGGGAGTGGATGTTGTCGCGGACCTGCTTCCCCTTGTAGCCGAAGATTCTGTAGGTCAGGCCTTCCTGCGCAGCGCGGACGAGGTAGGCGAGGAAACCGTGCAGCTCGGCGCCCGAGTGGTTGGGGCCAGTCAGGCAGCTTCCGCGGAAGCAGACCGTGGGCATGCCGAAGTAGCGTCCGTACTCCTGCACGAGCAGGTCGGCGGAGGCCTTGGAGGCGCCGAAGAGGCTGTGCATCGTCGCGTCGATCCGGCAGCTCTCGTCGATCCCGTCGCGCATCGCGGCGTCGGCGTAGTCCCAGCGCGTTTCGAGCTCGACGAGCAGCAGCTCGTTTGGCGCGTCACCGTAGACCTTGTTCGTCGAGAGGAAGACGAAGGGTGCTTCCGGGCATGCCTGTCGCGCCGCCTCGAGCAGGTTCAGCGTCCCGAGCGCGTTCACCTCGAAGTCGTCGAAAGGACGCGCGGCGGCGAGGTCGTGCGAGGGCTGGGCGGCGGCGTGCACGACCAGGTCCGGCCGGACCTCTCGGATGAGCTTCGCGATTCCGTCGCGGTCCCGGACGTCGAGGTCGTGGTGCTCGAACCGATCCGTCTCGCGGCGCAGTCGTTCGAGGTTCCAGGTCGTGTCCCCGTGCTCGCCGAAGAAGTCGCGCCGCATGTTGTTGTCGACGCCGTGGACGACCCAGCCGCGTTCGTCGAGGAAGCTCACCATCTCGGAGCCGATCAGCCCGCTCGAGCCGGTGACGAGAGCGCGTTTCATCCGCCCCAGCCTAGCCTTGCCCGGAACGGTAGGCTCTCCGATCCGATGAGCGTGAAGTCGATGATCGGCTCCCAGGTCGCGCGCCGCGCTCCGCGTCTCGGCGACAAGATGGCGCTGGCAGCGTGGCGCCGGAAGAACAAGGATCGGGCCGTGCCGGCAGCGCACGATCCGCTCGTCGAGCGGCTGCGGCGCGACGGTGTGCTGATCACGGACGTCGAGACCGTGTTCGGGGACCGATCGCTCTTCGAGGCCGCGGACGCGCACGCGAAGCGCCTGTATGCGCAGCCACGCGACCGTGAGGAAGCCGCGGCGGGGAGCAAGGCGACGTACCTGACGAAGCTCGCGACGCGCTCGTACGGCGCGGACGATCCGTTCGTCCAGCTCGCTTTGCATCCGCGTGCCCTCGCGATCGCGAACGGCTACCTTGGCCTCAGGAGCACCCTGCGCGCGCTAGATCTCTGGCTGACGCAGCCCACCGAGGGCCCGGCGATCCAGACGCAGCTCTGGCACCGCGACGGCGACGACCTCGTGAACATGAAGATGTTCGTCTACTTCACCGACGTCTCGCGTCCGTCGGGGCCGCTCACCTACGCGCCGCAGACGCATCCGCTTGGTGCGAAGCGCGAGCTTCCCGACCACGACGACCACGCACGCTCGACCGACGACCAGCTCGCGAAGATCGTCCCGGAGCGCGAGTGGGTGCTCTGCGAGGGCAAGGCCGGCACGGTCGTCTTCGCGGACACCTGCGGGTACCACAAGCAGCTGAAGCCGGAGACCGATGAGCGGCTGCTGCTGATGTCGCACTACGTCTCCGGCACGCCCCAGGTGCCGCACGAGCTGGAGATCCGCGGCCTCGACGGAGGAGAGCTCTCGGAAGACCAGTACGTGGCGGCCTTCGACCGGATGCGCTAGGAGGGTTCGGCGAGCTGCGCGACCGCGTCCGCCCAGGCAGCGGGCGTGAAGCTCGCCACGATCTCACGTGACCGGGCGCCCATGCGCGCGCGGAGCGGCGCGTCCTCGGCCAGCCGGCGCATCGCCTCGACGAGCCCGCGCTCGTCGTCGACGCGAACGCGGAAGCCGTTCCCGTCTTCCTCGATCAGGTCCGACGCCGCGCCGACGCCATCGGTCGCGACGAGTGGGAGCCCGGCCTCGGCGGCTTCGTTCAGGACCATTCCCCACGGCTCCGAGCGAGACGGAAGCACGAAGACATCGGCTTCGGCCAGGAGCCGGACGATCTCCTCGCGGCCGACGGCGCCGGTGAAGCGGACGCGGTCTCCGGCCAGCGCCCGCAGGCGCTTCTCCTCCGAGCCCGAACCCGCGACCAGGAGCTCGCCCGGAACGTTTGCGAAGGCGCGAAGCAGCGTGTCCAGCCCCTTCTCGCGGTCGAGGCGACCGGCGTAGAGGAACGTGCAGCGCTCGCGGCCTCTGCGGTCGACGGCCGCAGCGCCGTAGACGGAAGCGTCCGCCGCGTTCGGCGCCACGACGAGCCGGTCCTCGGGGGCGCCGAGCGCCAGCGCGTACTCCTTGGCGGCGGCGCCGGGCACGAAGTAGCCGTCTGCGGCGCGGACCAGCGCGCGCTTCGCCCACTCGAGCCCGCGAGCCTCCGAGCGTGTGTCGTGTGCCGTCGACTCGATCCAGAGCACGAGCTTCCGCCTACGCGTCTTGCACCAGGCGAGCGCCTGCCAGAACGCAGGCTGGTTCCAACCGCCGACCCCGACGACGTCGGGATCGAAGCGCTCGAGCTCCCGGATCACACCGCGGGAGAGCACGATCCAGCGCCCGCCGCGTCGAAGCTGGCGCCCGCGCAGGACTTGCATCTCGAAGCGCACCTCATCCGGCTCGAGCCGGTAGTAGGCCCGGCGGGGATCCGTCTCCGCGAGGAAGAGCGCGCGGAACTCGAGCCGCTCGGCGAGCGCGTTGTAGAGCGGCACGCGGTACGGCGCGGCGATCTCGCCGAGCAGCGCGAGGCGCGTCACTTTGATCGACCCCCTTTCAAAACGAAGCGCGGCCTCCCTGGCCGCGCTGGACGGCACGACGCGTCGTCCTCAGTCGCCCCCATAGCGCTGCTATGGAGGCTCCCTGCGTCCTAGCCTCGCGCTCGCCCATCGCACCCAGGCAGCGCGCGGTCGTTCCGAAAGGGAGTCTTCAAAGCGGACGCAAGGAGCCGTCGCACGATCCACGGCTCGCGCAGCAGCGTGGGGTCGAGCCGGAGCGCCTGCAGCAGCCGGCGGCGGGAGCGGCGCTGGTCTCCGAGCACCGCCCAGCTGCGCGCGAGCATGAGCAGGAAGTTCCGGCGGGCCGCGCGCGCGTCCGGCACGTCGCTCCGCCTGTCGAGGAGCGCCAGGTGCTTTTCCGCAGTCTGGATCTGTCCCATCGTCAGCTCGTAGGTCGTCATCTGCCCGGGGTGGTGGCGATACACGGCGACTGCGGGGAGCTCGAGGAAGACGATCCGCGTCTCGAGCGCGAGACGGAGGTAGAGGTCGTAGTCGTCGAGGAGGAGCGCGGGATCGTAGAGCCCCGCCTGCTCGATCGCATCCACGCGCGCGGTCAGGGCCGTGCTGAAGCAGCGGCAGTCGAACGCGTAGCCGGCGTACGTGACGCCGTTCCGGTGGGCGCGGGAGAAGAGCTCGTGATGACGCTCGGTCTCCTCGGGAAGCGGCCGGTCGAGCTCGTCGATCAGATCGACGTGGCCGTGCACCATCCCCACGCGCCGGTCGGCAAGGACCGGCACCTGGCGCTCGAGCTTGTCCGGCGCCCAGCGGTCGTCGGAGTCGAGGAACGAGATCAGCGGCGTCCGGGTCTCCCTCACCGCACGATTGCGAGCTCCGGAACGTCCCTCGTTCTCCTGGCGCACGTAGCGGATGCGGTCGCGGTAGGGCGCCAGCACGGCCTCGGTGTCGTCGGTCGAGCCGTCGTCGACGACGAGGATCTCGTCGGGCTCCAGCGTCTGCGCGAATGCGCTCTCCAGCGCGCCCGGGAGAAACGCGGCCCGGTTGTAGGTCGTGATCGCCGCGGTGACCGCGTTCACCGCGCGACCTCGGCGTAGAGCTCGAGAATCTTCTCCTCCATTGCCTTGGCCGTGAACCGCTCCGCCACGCGCCGCCGCCCGGCCTCTCCGAAACGGCGGCGCAGCTCCGGGTCCTCGAGCAGCCGGCGCAGAGCCGCGGCCAGCGCGGCCGGATCGCGCGGCGGCACGAGCAGCCCCGTCTCGCCGTCCGCCACCACTTCCGGCGTGCCGCCGACCGCGGTGGCCACCACCGGCCGGCCGTGCGCCATCGCTTCCAGCAGGCTCATCGGCAGCCCTTCCGTCCACGACGGGAGCGCGACCACGTCGAGCTCGTCGAGCAGCGCGTGCACGTCCTCGCGGAAGCCCAGCTCGAGGCGGTCGCGCACGCCCATCCGTTCCGCCTCGCGCTCGAGCTCGGCCTGGAATGCACCGCCGCGCTCGAGGTCACGTCCGGCGAGGACGAGTCGGGTGCCTGGCACCTCGGCCACCGCCTGAATCAGCTCGCGCTGCCCCTTCACGTCGCAGTAGCGTGCGATCTCGCCGATCACCGGCGGGTCGTTGGCAGGCACCGAGCCGTTCTGGGGCAACTCGACGCCGTTGTAGATGACCCGGATCCGACCCACGGGATAGCCCTGCCGCTCGTAGGCCCGCTTCGTGTCCTCCGAGACGGCGACGAGCGCGGCGGCGAGCCGTGCAGTTGCGTTGTCGAGTCGGGCGACGAGCGCCCGCGTCGAGGGTCGGAAGTGATTCTCGATGTGCAGATGGGAGACCACCGGCACGCCGGCTGCGCGGCCGGCCAGACGCGAGAGCGCGTTCCCGGCGGCGAGAGTGTGGGTGTGGAGGACGTCGGCGCGCTCATGTCGCAGGAGCCGCGCGAGCCGCCATGCAGACGGCAGCTCGAACGAGCGACGGAGCGCGATCAGATGGACGCGAAAGCCCTCGCGCTCCGCCAGCTTGGTGAAGGGGCCGCGTTCCGGTGCCACGAACACGGCCTCGCCGCCATGTTCCTGCAGCGCCCGTGCGAGGCGCAGCGCGACGGCCTGGCCGCCCGCGACGTCGCCGCCGATCACGAGGTGGACGACCTTCACCGGCAGACCGCGACGATCTCGCTCGCGCCCTCGACGCCGGTCCGCGTGATCTCGATCTCGTCCAGCGACACCTCGGCCATCGGCGGCGTCCCCAGCAGCCGGGACGCCGGACGCAGGAAGGCCAGCCGCTTGCGCAGCCCGAGCGGATCGAGCCGTTGCATCGTGCGATGCCGCCCGCTCTGCCGCCGCCGCTGGCCGTAGAGCGTCACCTCGCCGAACTGTGCGCGCAACAGGCGCTCGAGGTCGGCGGCCGAGAGCTCGACCGCATGGAACGGGTTCTCGGGATTGCGCGTCGTCTCGTCGACGCGCGGCGTCGAGACGAGGCAGGCGCCGCCCGGCCTGGTGACACGGCGGAGCTGGGCGACGAGAGCCTCGGGATCGGGGACGTGCTCGATCGTCTCGAAGGAGCAGGCGGTGTCGAAGGAGTCGCTCTCCAGCGGCAGGTCGAGCAGGTCGGCTTGCAGGAACTCGATCCGACCGGAGCCGTAGCGCCGCCGGGCGTACTCGATCGTTTCCGGATCGCGATCGACACCGACGACTCGACGCGCAGCGTGGGCCAGATGCGCCGTCCCGTAACCGACGCCGCAGCCCGCGTCGAGGACGTCCTTGCCGACGCAGAACGGGAGCGCGAAGTCGTAGCGCTTGAGGTGAAGGGCGACGATTCCCGGCTCGGTCTCGTCCGGGACGATCCGCTCTGGGTGACTCACAAATGCCTCACAGGCCCAAAGTATCCTTGCACCCGCCGTGCGCGACGCCCTTCCTCGTCCCGGAACTCGCGTCGTAATGACGAACAGCGCGCCCCGGCGGCACAAGGCTTCGTTTTGACGCGGGTTCTTACGCTCGAGCGCGCAATTCAGCTGGCAATCGTCGCCACGGTCGTCACCGCCGTACTCGCCGCGGGTGCCCTGCTCTCCTGGCTGGAACCCGCCCGCAAGCTGCGCTGGGCCGCCTTGTTAGTCCTGTTCGCGCTCTCGCTCGTGGCCGCGCGACGGGCGCGGGCACGAGCCCATCCGGCAAGCACGTACGCCGCCGCCGCAGGTCTCTGCGCGCTGGCCCTCCTCTCCGCAACCTGGTCGTCTCGCCCGCTCTCGACCGCCGCGCACGCGCTTTCTTTCATTCTCCTGCTCGCAGCGTGCGTCGCCCTCGCCCAGGCGGTTCGAGGCCGGCCGGAGGCGATCCGCGCGGTGCTCGACGGGGTGCTCGCCGCCACGGCTGTCGTGGCGCTGGGGGGGCTGCTGGTCCTGCTCTTCCGACACGACCGGGCACTCGCACCGGCGACGACCTCACTGCCCGTCCGCTATCAGGGTCTCGGCGGCGGACCGGACACGGCGACGATGGTCATGGCCGTCGGTGTGCCGCTTGCCGCGCGAGCGCTCGCGGACACGTGGCGACGCATAGCCGGACTGCTTCCCGCTGCGCTCCTGCTCCTGCTGCTCGGCTCGATCGTCGCCTCCGGGTCGCGCGGAGCGCTGCTGGCCGCCTTCGGAGGGCTGCTGGCATACGTGCTCATCGGCTTCCGCGGCGCACGGCAGCGGACTCTGCTCGCGGCCGGCGTCGCCGCCGTGTTCGTGCTCAGCGCCCTGTTGACGCGCCTGCCGAAACCGCTCGACACACCGCCGGCGGCCGCAAGGCCGGGCGCGTCTGCGGCTCCGGCCTGGTTGAAGCCGCGGCCGGGTTACGTCGACGCGAACGTCGTGCTGCGGCTGAACGACGACATCGGCCACCCCCTTCCGGGAGTGGCCGACACGACGCCGAGCCCGAGGACCCTGTTCGGGACGAGCGGACGCGCGGAGGCCTGGCAAGGAGCGCTCGAGCTCGGGGCGAAGAGACCCTTGCTCGGCTACGGGCTCGGACGCGAGGATGACGTTTTCGTCGACCGGTACGTCGACTTCAACTCGAACCAGCCGGAGAACTCGTACATCGGGCTGTTCCTGCAACTCGGAGGGGTTGGGGTCGCCGTCTTCATGCTGCTCGTCGGGAGCCTGGCGGTCCGGGCTCTCCGTGCGCCTGCCCGGCTGCTCGAGCCCGAACGGCGGCTCGTTGCAGCGTGCGCCGGCGCATTCGCGGCAGGGCTCGTGCTCGCGTTCTTCCAGTCGTACATCTACGCGGTCGGCAGCAACGCGGCCGCGGCGGTGTGGATCTGCGCCTTCATGCTCGCGGCAGCCGCGACGCTCAGGGACACGTCTGCCCGTGGCTGAGCCGGCCGCCGCGGCGGGCCGCCGCCCGCGCATCCTCGTCCTGAATCAGTACTACTGGCCCGGCGTCGAGGCGACCGCGCATCTCCTGTCGGAGCTCTGCGCAGCGCTCGCCGACGAGTTCGACATTACGGTCGTGACCGGAATGGTTCCCGACGCCCAGCGACCGGGCCGCGAGAGTCACGACGGTGTCGATGTGATCCGCGTCCACTCGACCGCCTTCGACCGGCGCCGACTGTCACTGCGTGCGGTCAACTACCTGACGTACCTCGTCCAGTCGGCGTGGACCGGGTTCTCGGCGGAGCGGCCGGACCTGGTCCTGTCCATGACCGACCCGCCAGTGATCGCCAACGTTGCGCTGCTCGTGGCGCGGCGGTTCGAGGTTCCACTCGTCGTCGTCAGCCAGGACGTCTTCCCCGAGGTCGCGGTCGAGCTGAAGCGTCTGGAGAATCCCGTCCTGGTGGGCGCCCTACGCGTTGCCATCCGCTATTACCTCCAACACGCCGACCGCGTCGTCGCGATCGGCGAGACGATGCGGCGCCGGCTCGAGGAGAAGGGCGCCAGATCGGATCGGATCTCCGTGATCCCGAACTGGGTCGACACCCGGCGCCTCCAGCCTCAGCCACGCAACAATCCCTGGGCGCGGGAGCACGACCTGGACGGCAAGTTCGTCGTCATGCACTCCGGCAACGTCGGGCACGCGCAGAACCTCGACGCGCTGGTCCGCGCCGGGACCTTCCTCCGCGACCTGGAGGATCTCCGGATCGTGGTGATCGGCGGCGGCGCGCGCCGGGACGAGCTCAAGCTCCTGGCTCGACTCCTCCAAGTCGACCAGATGCGTTTCATGGGCTACCAGCCACGCGACGTGTTGCCCGAGTCGCTGTCCTCCGCGGATCTCCACGTGGTCGGGCTCGCCCGCGGGCTGGCGGGCTATGTCGTTCCGAGCCGCCTGTACGGGATCCTCTCGGTCGCGCGGCCGGTTGTGGTCGCCGCCGATCCCGAGAGCGAGACCGCGCAGGTGGTTCGCCGAGCCGACTGCGGCATCGTCGTGCCGCCGGGACGCCCCGAGCTGCTCGCGCAGGCGATCCGGCGCGCATACGACGGTGAGCTCGACCTCGAGGAGCTGGGCCGGCGCGGGCGGGAGTACGTCGTCGAGACCGCCGACCGCGCGGTCGCCGTCGAGCGTTATCGCTCGGTCCTCCGGGAGCTGACGGCGAAGGCGGCGGCATGAGCCGGAGACTCGCGCTTGCGGTAGCGGCCGGCGTCGTTCTCGTCGCCGTCCTCGTCGCGATCGGGCAGTGGGAGCGCTCGCATCGTGCGGCAGTTCAAAGTCGTGGGATGCAGCAGGTCGCGCGGACGGTAGGGCCCCTCGGTTCTCCCTCCCTCGACGCCTTCCGCGTTCTCGGCAGCTTCGACTGCCTGCTCTACAAGCGCGGAGCCAATCCGTTCGCGCTCGAGCTCTGCATCGATCGATCGGGTCGGATCGTCGAAGCGATCGACCGCCGTGGCGGGTCGGTGCGGATCTGGAGCCTGCGCGACGATCCGACGCGGTCGACCGTGCGCGTCGATCGAGCCGAGGTCGAGCGGCTGCTCGACAAGATGGTGGTGCGCCCGTAACCGTTGCTCCGCAATTCCGCCGGCAGCTCGAGGGCGCAATCCAGGTCCTCGTAACGACGCTCGTGTTTGCGCTGGCGGCTGCGTCGAGCAACGTCTACCTCCTCAACATCCCGGTCGGGCGGATCGCTCGGTGGGTCTTGCTGGGGATCCTCTGCGCCCTGGCGCTCATCTATGCGGCTACGAGCACGCGTTGGCGGCCGCGCCTGGGCCTGCCCGCGGCCCTCGGCGGCGCAATCGCGGTGCTCGCTTTCGCGTCCATCCTCTGGTCGCCGGATCCGCGGCTCACGCTGGGGCGAACGGTCACGCTGCTCGTCCTCCTCGTCACAGCGGTCGCGCTCGTCTACGGGACCGAGGGACGGCCCGAGGCCGCCGGTCAGATCCTGCTCGCGATTTTCGTTGCCGTCTTCGCGGTGGCGGTGGGCGGCCTCATCGACCTCGCGGTGCGGCCGAACCTCGCCTACATTCCCGCGACCACCCAGTCTCCGCTTCGCTATAGCGGGCTTGGCGCCAACCCCAACACGATGGCGATGATTCTTGCCCTCGGTATCCCGATCGCCGTCTGGGCAGCCGCCGAAGCCGGCGCGCGGTGGACGAACGCGGTCGCGCTGGGAGCGCTGCTGCTCTTCGACGGGTCGATCGTCGCGGCTGGGTCGCGCGGAGCACTCCTGGCGGCCCTGCTCGGCGTGGCGGTCCTGATTCCCGCGCTCGTCCGGACCCGCCGAGCCCGGGTCGTCCTTGCGGCGATTGCGATCTCCGTCTTCGCGCTCGACGTGGGGGTGATGGAGCTGCCCCAGCCGGCCCGCACGAATCCGGTGCTCAACAAGCGGTTCGGCGGCTACGTGCCGCTCGGGCCGAAGGATGCGCAGGCGGTTCGTCCCCTGGAGAATGAAATCGGGTTTCCAAAAGCGGGTGCCAGGCCGTTTCGCCGCTCACTCTTCGTGACGAGCGGGCGCTTGCCCGCCTGGATCGGCGCCTCGCGCCAGATCGGCCAGCGTCCGCTCCTCGGGTACGGGTTCGGCACAGAGCAGAGGGTCTTCGTCGATCGGTTCTATCTCTTCTACTCGTCGCTGGTCGAGAACTCCTACCTCGGGACGGCGCTGCAGCTGGGGTTGGTCGGCCTCGGGCTCCTGGTCGCGCTGCTCGCCGCCATTGCGCGTCGCGGCGTCCAAGCACTCAGGCGCGCCGACGAGGCGGGCCGGCGTGTCGCAGGAGCGTGTGCGGGCGTCGCGACGTGCGGCGTCGTGGTTGCGGCGAGCCAGTCCTACCTGACGTCGGTCGGGAGCCCGCCCGCGGCAACGTTCTGGGTGTGCGCTTTTCTGCTTGCCGGCTTGGCCCCCGCGACGGCGCGCCGGCGAGCGAGCCCGTAGAGCTCGGTCGCAGCCAGAACCCCGAGCGCGAGGAAGAGACCGCGGACCGGGATTGCGAAGCGCGCCTCGACGTGGTGGGTGCCGAGGACGAGGGTGTATGCGGCCAGGAAGACGACGATTCCGGCCGCCGCCCCGCCGCGCGCGAGCGCGAGCGCCGCCCCCACGAGAGCGAAGAGCAGCACGATCCAGTCGAGCACGATCATCGCCGCGAGCGCCGCACCTCCCGGCTGGTACCAGTCGTTGTGCGCAGCCCAGAGGAAGTACATGCGGTACACGTCCTCCCACACCAGCGCCGCCGGCTCGTCGCGAAGCCGCTCCCGGTAGCGCGCCCAGGCCGCGCGTCGGAGCTCACGGTCGGCGCGATCGAGGTAACGGGGGTGCGCCTGCGGGTCGCGGCGCAACTCGTCGAAGGACGGGGCGAACCGGTGCACGTTGCTCAGCTCGGCGGCGAAAGCGGGATCCTCCTCGACGTCCGCGAACGTCCGTCCGTGCCCCTCGCCGTACGCGGCAAGGAGGAAGTTGAAGCCTTCGCCCCAGTTCGCGAGCACCGGTCGGCCGGCGACGTGATTCGTCCACACGAGCCAGGGTGCGAGGAGGGCGAGCGAGCACAGAATCGCGGCCGCGACGCGCCTGAGCCGCGTACCGGGGGCTCCCACCCGAATCGCCGCGCCGATCACGACCAGCGGAATCGCGACGACGAAGACCGCGCGCGTCAGCGTGAGCGCCGTGGCGGCCGCGGCCGCGAGCGCCCACCATCGCGGCGAGTGGTGCTGCCAGGCGCGAGTGAACGCGTACGCGCCGGCGAGCACGAGCGTGCCGGCCAGCGTCTCGCTCATGACCAGACCCACGTAGTGCTTGGAATACGGGTCGAGCGCGTACGCCAGCGTGGCGAGCAGGGCGACCCGGGGACCCCACCACCGGCGCACGGCCAGCGCGAGCAGGAAGGCGCCGCACCCGAACAGGATTCCCTGGAGGAGGAGCTGGAGCTTCAGGGCGCCGCCCCAGCGGCCTTCGGCGGTTGCAGCGAGGAAGAGTGGATAGCCGGGTGGGCGGAAAGCCTGGCGCTCCGGCGCGTCCCAAACCGGTCCACGGGGAACCGGCAGCGCCGTCAGGTCGTAGAACCCGTTCGGGTACGTGAAGTACAGGCCGTCCTTGATCGGTGTCGAGTAGCTCCCGGCGAGGAGCGCCGATCCGGCCGCGCGGTAGCTCGCGCTGTCTGTGCCCATGTTGGTGCTGAGGAGCGGCGCGTAGAGGAGGCCGTGCAGGCCGGCGACGAGCGCGATCACCAGGGCGCGTTTCTTGAACCGAGCGTCGGCCATCGAGGAGGAGCGCCGGGCGCGAGCTCGCGCATCGGCGTGCAGGCGCGACTGTAAAGGATCGTCGCTCGCCGTCCGCACGGATAACGTCATCGCGATGGGCGAGCACGCTGCGCCGGTAAGCGCCACCTCTCTCCGCCTCATCCGCGCCGACCCACACGTGGTCCTCGTGCTCGGCGCCGGCGCCGTCCTCGCGTCTGAGTACGGCTATCGGACGCGGCCGTCGGCCGCGTGGCTTCTCCTCGAGGCCGCGTTCGCCGGACTCGCCCTCGCCGAGGCCTGGCGGCGGCAGGAGCGTCTTCGGCTGCCGGCGCTGATCGCGATCGGATTCGCGTTTCACGCCGCGTGGCTTGCTCTCCACTTCGCTCTCGGTGTTCGCGGTGACGTCGACTCGAGCCTCGTGTTCCGCTGGCAGGGAAACGCGATCCTGGACGGGTACTACCCGCGGTCGGAGTACCCGGCCGGGGCTGTCCTGCTCTTCGCGCTGGAAGCGTGGCTCGGTAGCGGTACCACGCGCGTCGCGAATGCGCTGTTGATGGTGCCGTTTCAGCTGCTCTGCGTCGCCTGTGTCTGGTTGTGCCGCACGCGCTTCAGCCCGTGGTTCGCGGCCGTCGTCGCGCTGTGGCCGCTAAACGCGTTCTCGTGGGAGTTCAAATACGACCTGGTGCCAGCGGCACTGCTCGCGGTAGGCCTCGTGCTTGCGCTGCGCGAGCGGTGGTCGCTCGCCGGCCTCGTGCTCGGCCTCGGCGTGACTGTGAAATGGACGCCCGGGTTCTCGCTGCTCGTCCTCGCCGTTTGGCTGCTCGCGTCGCGGCGCGTCCGGGATGCCCTGATCCTCGTCGCGGCGGCGGCTGCCGCGATCGCCGCGGTCTACGCCCCGATCCTGCTGTGGAACGCTGGCGCCGCGGCGGCCGCCTACTCACGGCAGAGCGGCCGGACCATTACTCCGGAATCGATCTGGTGGCTTCTACTGCGCCCGCTCGGCTTCGCCCACTTCGGCAAGCACGTTGCGTTTCCGGCCCACGCACCCCGTTGGGCCGATGCTGTCGCGGTCATGGTGCAGGCCGGCGCGATGGCGTCGCTCCTCGGAATCGCCATCGCCGTGCGAAGCCGCCCGCGGGCGGGAGTGGCGCTGGCGGCCCTCGCGCCGACCGTGTTTCTCCTCACGAACAGGATCTTCAGCCCGCAGTTCATGATCGTCGTGCTCGTCGCCGCAAGCGTGGCGGGGGTCCTCGTGGTTCGCTCGGCCCGGGAACAGCTCGTTGTGGGAGTCGGTCTCGCGGGCGCGTGCCTCGCGAACGCGTTCGTGTACCCGTTTGCGTTGCCCTACTACTGGCTCACTTGGCAGCTCGCGTCGGCGACGTTGTTCGTGCTCGCGACCGGCGTCGTCGTCTGGCTCGTCCTGCGCATGCTTTCGCAGGACGATGGCGTGGACGTCGAGCGCCACCCGCCGTAATCCGGCGCCGCTCTCGCCGGCAGCGGACCTCAGCCGCGGAGACGGGCCTCGCAGCCTCGTTGTGGACGGGACTGGGAACGAGACGTCGGCAGGGCGAGTCCAGCGGGCAGGTCGCGGCTCGAGCCGGGCGACGAAATGGAGCGAGCAGACCGCGCTGCTCGCGCATGCGGCCGGGCGTTCAGCCGCGGATGCGGACCTCGAATAGGACGCGTACCGCCTTGAACCCGTCGCGCCACGTGATCTTCTTCCCTTCCGCGTAGGTGCGGCCGTAGTAGGCGATCGGGAGCTCGTATATCCGGAGCTTCCGCCGGCACACTTTCGCCGTGAGCTCCGGCTCGATGCCGAAGTCGTCTTGCCGGAGGTCTAGCGAGCGCAGGACGTCGGTGCGGAACGCCTTGTAGCCCGTCTCCATGTCGGAGAGCGTGGTGTTGTAGAGGACGTTCGTCAGCAGGCTCAGGAAGCGGTTGCCGACCAGGTGCCAGAACAGGTACGCGCGTTGGGGCCGTCCTCCGGAAAGGCGGGAACCGTAGACGACGTCCGCCACGCCGCGCTCGATCGGCTCGATCAGCGCGGGGACGTCCGCCGGGTCGTACTCGAGGTCAGCATCCTGAATGACGGCGATCTCACCGTCGATGTGCGGGATCGCCGCGCGGATCGCCGCGCCCTTGCCCCGGTGGGCCTGGCGGACGACGTGGAGGTCGAGCCCGTCGCGGCGGAGCTCGTCGAGGATCCGCGGCGTCTCGTCAGTCGAGCCGTCGTCGACGACGATGATTTGCTTGTCGAGCGGCAGCGCCTCGACGCGCTCGATCAGCTCCCGGAGCGTGCGCGCCTCGTTGTAAGCGGGGACGAGGAATGAGACGCGCACCGGGCGACCCTAACGAGCCTTGGAACGCAGGCGCGGCTCTAGCCTCGCAAGGAAGTGAAGCGACCGGTCGCTGTGGTCCTTGAGGAGGACCGCGCGGACTGCGACTCGTCGCGCCTCGGCCAGCAGCTCGACCGGCGCCTCGGCGTGGTGAACCACGTCGACGAGGAGGACGACGTCGACGCTCGCGTTCTCGCGCGGCAGCCTCCGCCCGTCGCAGCGGGCGGTCGGGATCGCCGTCTTCGGCCGGAGGAGAACGTCGATGCCCTCGACCGAGACGTCAGGCCTACGCTCGGCGAGAGCGCCGCCTCCGGAGCCGACGTCGCCGACGCGGGCGTCGCGCGGAACGACGCGCGAGCTCGGCGCTCAGGCGTGCGAGGCGGCGCGGGCAGACGACCGAGCCGTGGACACGCTGAGCAGGCTCATGCAGCGCGATCGCGCGGCCGCGCGTGCGGACGGTCCGCGCCGCGCAGCGCCAGTGCGACCGACACCGCGCCGGCGGCGAGCGTGAGCACGAGCACGTAGCCCGTCCCCGGCGCAAGGCCGGCCGGGTTCTGCGCAGCGAGAGCGATCGCGGCCCACGCGAGCAGCGCAGCGGGCGCGACGACGAGCTCTAGGCGCTCGACGCGCGGACGCGCCGACGCCAAGACCACCGCGACGACGGCGACGAGAACGGCGACGAAGAACAGCGAGATCGCGTACCAGCCGCTGATCCCTACGAGCGCGAGCCCCGTCTGCGTGAAGTTCTTCGCCCGGGCCCGGCCGATCCAGTCCCCGTCGTACGCGGCGAGCGCGTTCGTCGCCGTGATCGCGACCATCTGGAAGGCTGAAACGGCCGCGAGAGCTACGGTCGTCATGGGGAACCTGCGGTACGCGGACGCGAGACCGAGCGCGAGGAACGGCAGGATCATAATCAGGTAGCGCGGCGGCCCGAGGCCTCCGAACACGGTGATCTCGAACCGGAGGCATGCCGCCCAGGCGAGCGCCACCGCAGTCACGGCGCAGACGACGATCGCCTCCGGCCTGCGCTCGCTCCGATACGCGATCACCGCACCTGCGACTCCGCAGACGAGCACCGGCGTCAGCGTGACGAGTCCCATCGCCGAGAAGAGAACGTCGAAGAGGAGCCGGAAGTCCGGCGTCCCCATTCCGAGCACTCCGCCGATCGGCTTGAAGTTGCCCTCGTACGTCGAATGGAACGGCGAGCCGAACGCCCACGCGTTGTAGCCGAGCACGGGCGCGACGCCGACAGCGACGCCGAGCGCGTACGCGAGCCCGCGGCGAACGGCGTCCGCGCGGCTGCGAAGCGCGTACACCCCGAGCACGACCCCGATCAACGTCAGCGAGTACTCCGTCGTCACGGCGAGCCCGGCGAGGATGCCCCCGCATGCAACCGCGGCGAGAGCCGGCGGACCCAGGCGCTCGCGGAGAAGTAGAGCGAACGCCGCGAAGCCGAGCGTCGTCGAGAGGACGTGCGCGAAGAACATCGTCGAGAACGGCAGCACGAGCGTGCCGAGTCCCAGCGTTGCCGCCGCGACGAATCCGAACCCCGGCTCGATCCTGTCGGCGGCCCACCGCACGAGCAGGAGCAGGACGACGAACGCGCAGGTCACCGACCACAGGTGGAGCGCCCAGATCACGCGCGTTGGATCGCCCGTCGTGCGCATTCCGACCGCGACGACCGCGGCGTATGCCGGCATCGTCGCGAACGCGAGGCCGGGCGCCTTGTTCGAGTACACGTGGCCCTTGTACGTCGCGACGTCACCGGTCCCGAGGTCGCCGATCTCGTGGCGGCTGACGTCGATCCGCGCCGTTCCGTCGGCCAGCGCGCGGACAAGCGCGTAGTGCGCGTTCTGGTTCCAGCCGTTGACCTGCATCGGGAACGCTGAAGCGAACGCCAGCGCGAGGATCGCGAGCAGCCCGAAGCGGCGGGTACGCATTGGCGGCAACCAAGTCTAGCGCGCGCCCCGACGACGCCACGTCGGACGCGACCGTCAACTCTTCGTTAACTTCGGACGATGCAACGCCTCAGGCGTCCTACTCCGCGCGCGGCGATCGTCGCGGCGGCGGTGCTCGGGGGCCTCGCGGTCCGGGCGTGGATCCTGACGTCGCCGCTGTCGGCGCTCGATTCCGACGAGGCGATCGTCGGCTTGATGGCGCAGCACGCGCTCCGCGGCGAGTTCACGGTGCTGTACTGGCTCAACAACTACGGCGGCCCGCACGAGGCGTGGCTGACCGCGGTCGTGTTCGCCGCGCTCGGCTCCTCGACGCTCGCGCTGAAGCTGACCACCCTCGCCCTCTTTGCGGTAGGCGCGCTCCTGATCTGGCGGGTCGGACTTCGTACCGTCGCGAGTCCCGCAGCAGAGCTCGCCGCGGCGCTCTTCTGGGTCGCCCCCGCGTATCTCGTCTGGTGGACGACGAAGGCGCGCGGTTTCTATGCCTTCGGCCTCGTGGCCGAGCTCGTCGTCCTGCTGCTCGCTCTCCGCCTCAGGCAACGCGACTCGCGCCTCGACGCCGTCGGGCTCGGCTTAGCCTTCGGCCTCGGCTTCTGGGCGAATCCGGAGGTGCTCGTGGTCGCCCTCCCGGCGCTTGCGTGGCTTGCCTGGCAGCGACCTCGGGCGCTGCGCCTCACGTGGCTCGCGCTGCCCGCCTTCGTGCTCGCCGTCTCCCCGTGGCTCGCCTGGAACGCGCGGAACAACTGGCTGTCGCTTGACCTTCGGTCGGTTGCGGGTGAGCGCAGCACCTACACCGGCCGCCTCACCGACCTCTTCCGGGTCGTGTGGCCGACCTGGCTTGGTGTGCGTGTCCCGTTCTCGCTCGACTGGTTGCTAGGCGCCGCGGTCGGCATCGTCGTGGTGGCCGCCTCGCTCGTGGGCCTCGCGCTCCTGGTCCGCAGCCGTCCGCCGCGGCTCGGCGTTCTGATTCTCATCGCCGTGGCGTTTCCGTTCTTGTACGCCGCCTCGTCCTTCGCGTTCTTCGTCGCCGAGCCTCGCTACCTCGTTCTCTTCAGCCCCGTGCCCGCGCTCCTCCTCGCGTGGTTCCTGGGTCGGTACCCGTGGCCTGTCGCCGCGTCCACGCTTGCGGCCGTCTTCGCGCTCAGCCTCGGCGGCCTCGTCCGAATGGAGCACGAGGGCCTCTACGAGCCGCTCGGCCCGCACGTCGCCTCGGCGACCGACATCTCGCCCCTGATCGAGCTCCTGCGTCGCGAGCACGTCGACCGCGTCCTCGCGGACTACTGGATCGCGTACCGCCTCAACTTTGAGACGCACGAGCGTGTGCTTGCGACGTCGACCGGCTTCGTTCGTGACCAACACGCCGACCGGATCGTTCGCGCGAGCGCCTGGCCGGCGCACGTGTTCGTACGAGGTACCCCGATGGAGTTGCGTGCGCGTCGCCGACTCGAGCGGCGCGGCTACCGACGGTTGACGACGGAGGACTTCTCTGTCTACGTCCACCGCCAGCTGTAGCCGCGGGCAGGCTGTTCCTTCGTTGGAAATCCAAGTCGTCGGCGCCAGACTGCCAGACACAGGAGGATCGAGATGAGACGCATCGTGACCCTTAGGGCCGTCGAGCGCGATCCGCTGCTCGCGGCGGTCGTCTCAGGCGCAGTCCTCGCCGGCGTCCTCCTTCGCATCTGGATTCTCACATCGCCGCTGGGCACGCTCGATGCGGACGAGGCGGTGATCGGGCTGATGGCGCGCGAGGTCACCAGTGGGCATCTGACCGTGTTCTTCTGGGGACAGGAGTACGGGGGCTCGCAGGAGGCCCTGTTGACCGGCCTCCTGTTCGCGATCGCCGGACAGAGCGTGGTCGCTCTCAAGCTCGTTCCCGTCGCCCTTTACGCGCTCGCGACTGTGCTTGTCTGGCGTGTCGGCCGACGCACCGTCGGCGAGCCCGGGGCGACTCTAGCGGCTGCCCTCGCCTGGATCTGGCCGCCCTTTCCCCTGTGGTGGTCGACGAAGGCGAGAGGCTTCTACGGGATCGGACTCGTCAGCACCATGCTCGTCATCCTCTTCGCGCTCCGGCTTCGCGAACGCGATTCTCGCCTCGATGCAGCGGTGCTTGGTCTTGCGCTCGGAGCGGGCTGGTGGGCAACGCCGCTGACGGTGCTGTTCGCGTTGCCAGTCGTCGGGTGGCTCGTCTGGGCTCGGCCGCGCGTTGTCCGCCTCGGTTGGGCGACCGGGGCAGGCTTCCTCTTTGCCGCTTCACCTTGGTTCATCCGCAACGTCCGCGGCGGAGGGGGCTCGCTCCACATGAAGGCGTTCGTGACGTCGAAGACGACGTACTCCGGTCGCCTGGACGATTTTGTGACGAACGTCCTCCCGAGCTGGCTCGGCCTTCGGATCCCGTACGCGCCGCAATGGCTGCTCGGACCGGCTGTGGGGGGGATGGCGTTGGCCGTTGTCGTCGGGGCGATTGCAGCCGTCGGCTTGCGGCGTCGTGCGCAGCTCGCGCCGTTGCTCGCGATCGCGGCGTCGTTCCCGCTGACGTACGCGATCACCGGCTTCGGCGCGCAGCACGAGCCGCGCTACCTCACGTTTCTCGTCCCGGTCGTCGCGCTTCCCGCGGGCTGGCTACTCGCCCGCCGACGCGTACTCGCGCCGGTCGGGCTGATCGTTGCGCTCGGGTTTTCGACGCTCGTCCTGATCAGGATGGATCGCTGGGGTCTGTACAAGCCGCGGGCGCCCGACGTCGTCGTGCCGCAGGACGTCTCGCCGGCGATCGATTTGCTGGAGCGCGAGGGCATCCACGCAGTCGAGAGCGACTACTGGCTCGCCTACCGCATCGCCTTCGCGTCGCAGGAGCGCGTGATCGTCGCGACGCCGTATACGCAGCGAAACGCCCACTGGCAACGGCGCGTGGCGTCGGAGCGTTTGCATCCGTGGCTCTTCCTCCGCGGGTCGCGGACCGAGGTCGAGGCGCGGCCGCTCCTGACGACGCGCGGTTATCGTCGGATCGAGAGCGGTGACTACGTGCTCTACGTGCCTCCGAGTGCGTGACGCACGCCGGCCGGGAGGCGGCGAAGTCGAGCGCCGCGGCGCAGGACGATCGTCCCGCCCTCGGCACACTCGACGCCGAAGCCGTGGGCGAAGCGGTCGCGGACGAGCCCGCGCAGGTCGTCCAGCGTGAGCGGAAACCGCCACGTGGACGTGTCGATCGCGATGTAGTCGGTCCCGGCGAGCGGCCGCCCGTCGAGCACGTAGATGGACCGGCGGTGCGAGAGGTGCGGTACGAGCGCGCTGGTCGCCGAGACCGACGCCCGGGGCGGGATCCTCCGCAGGCAGGCGCGGATCGACGCGATCTGGCTCGGGGTCGTGTACCGGTGGAGCTCGTCGAGCGGACGCAGCCGGCCGAAGCTGAAGTAGAGGCCCGCGAGGAGTACAGCCACGCCTAGCGCCGCCGGCACGAGCGGCGCGCCCCCGGCGGACCAGCGCCGAAGTCGCGCCGCACCGTCGATCGCCGCGAACGCGAGCATCGGCGCGAGCACGAGGGAATAGTGGAATCCCTGCGGCGCCCAGTGCGACGGCTTGTCCGAGAGGAACCGTGCCGCGAGCGGCGGCAGCATCGCGACGGCGAGCGGAGAGGCGAGCGGCAGCGCGAGCCAGGGCGCGAACAGGTTGAACAGTGCAAGGAGCTTGTCCCGCGGGGTGAAAAAGAGGCGGATCGTGTCGATCGGGTGGAGGACGACGTGAACCGCGGCCTCGCCAGGCCCGTCACCGAGCCGCGTGTAATACCACTGCTGGTAGGCGCGATCGGCCAGCGCTGGGATGACGAGCTTGACCGCGACGATGAACCAGACGAAGGTCGCGGCGATCAGAGCGCCCCCGAGCCGGAACCGGCGCTGGAGCAGCAGATAGAGGCCGAGGCCGACGAAGGCGAGCGTGACGTCCTCGCGGGTCAGGCAGCCGAGCACGGCCATCGTCCAGAGCAGGCGCCAGCGTCGGGTGACCGTGGCGTAGAGCGCAAAGGAGACGATCGGCGCGGCGAAGGCGAGCTCGTGGAAGTCGAAGATGTCGCCGCCGAGGACACCCCAGAAGGCGAGATACGCGACCTCGAAGGCATACGCGGCCGAGGTGCCGAGCTGCTGGCGGGCCCAGAAGAAGATCGGCAACCCCGCGAGCGCGATCAGCACGGCTTGGGCGATCAGCAGGACGCGCGCGTCGTCCCAGATCCAGTACAGCGGCGCGAGCGTCATCAGGATCGGGTGGAAATGGTCTCCGAGCGCGTTCGGCAGCCGGAGGATCGTGTTCGGGACGAACTCGAAGCGGCTGTATCCCCAGACCGTCTGGTCGAAGATGCCGAGGTCGTAGCCGTTCGACCCGTAGTGGTCATGGCGGAAAATCGCGGCTGCTCCGAGCCCCACGGCGGCGACCGCCGCGACTGCCACCGGCGCCGCGTCCGCCGGGCGAACCCGCGGCAGCTCAGGCATGCGCGGCGACGTAGTACTGCGCGCCGAGCGGGACCGGCGCGAGCGCGCGCTCGGCGCGTCCGAGCACTGCCGATCGCCACGGGAAGAAGATGATGTAGCGCTGCTCGACCGGTTCCAGGCCCACCGCACGCAACCGGCCGCGCGTCTCGCGCCGGCCGAGCAGGATCGCGTCGTCGTCGAACTCGCAGCGGGACACGGCGAGCCTCGTCAGCGGGTTGAGCGGGTTGTGCTCCAAGACAACCGCTAGGCCTCCGGGCCGGGTGACGCGGGCGAGCTCGGCGACGAAGACCGGCCGGTCCGGCGGCGGGACGTGGTGGAGGACGCACACGGCGAACGCGAGATCGAACGAGCCGTCTTCGAAGGGCAGCTGGGTGCCGTCGGCGACGCGATAGTCGACCTTGGGGTTCGCCGTGCGCGCTGCCTCGATCATCGGCTCGGACGGATCGATTCCCGTGAGGGATCCGAGCGCGCCGAGATGTCTGTCGATCAGCCCGCCCCCACAGCCGACGTCGAGCGCGCGCACCGAGCCGGGATGCGCGAGCCGCCGGCGGACGACGTCGAGCAGGCTCCGTGCCTTGGCCTGGAGAAAGAAGTCCTGCTCCTGGCCGCTAAAGCCGATCGAGCGCTCGACGAGCTCCTCGTAGCGGTCGGCGTAGGGGTCGAAGCCGCTGCTCATCGAGCGTAGATCTTTGTTGTATCGACGGTCGCGATCAGCCGGTAACCGCCGCGTACGATCGCGCCCTGCCAGTCTGGTGCGGGCGGCGGCACGTCCCAGTTTTGATAGACGAGGAGGTGCGTCCGGCGCTCCGCCACCATCCGCTCAACGTCGGCGACGCTCGCCATCCGGTACCGCTGCGCCTCCGCCTCGGAGAGCGAGGCGGCCGAGCTCGGCGCGAAATCCGTTTCGAGTCCGTGCACCGGCAGCGCGTGCGACCCCCACGCATAGCCGGGCCAGGACATGAGGACGCGTTCGCCTGGCCGCGTCCGCGCGTTAACCGCGGCCGCCGTCTCCTCGACCCGCGCGATCCGCAGCTCGGTACTGCGACGGATGTAACGGCTTGCGTCGACGGCACCGAGGAGCAGATAGACCGCCACGAGCGCGGCGCCGGCGCCCAGCAGCGCCCGCCTGAGCGGCTCGTCGGCCGCGACTGAAGCGCGCGCCCCCAGCGCTGCGACGAGCTCGAGTACGCCGATCACAAGGAACGGCACGACGGTGCAGAGGTACTGGCCGTACGTCGGCGTGGGCAGGAGGCTCGCGACGCCCAGCAGCGCGGCGATCGAGAGCGCGAGCGACACGCGCCGCTCGAGCGCGAAAAGCAGGACCGCCGCCGCCGCGGCGGCGGCGAACAGAAGCAGGAACTGCGGCATCCCTCCGTCCGGCGTCCCGATCCCGAGGATGTTCAGGACGGTGCGGCCCTTCTGGTCGAGATCGCCGACCAGGCTGCCGCCGGCGCTTTTGGTCGAGTGGTAGCGGACATTGTCGAAGAAGAAACGGCTCGGGTCGACGACGAAGAGCACGATCGAGGGCAGGAGTCCGGCCGCGAATCCGACACCGAGCGCGGTCAGCCTCCCCCGGCCGTGGCGCGCCGCGGCAACGGCGAAGGCAGGCAGCGCCGACGCGAAGATGAGGCGCACATCGACCGCGAGGCCGAGGAGCAGGCCGCAGGCGAGCCAGCGCGCGCGGGAGATGCCGGCACGCTCGACGAGGACGTACGCCGCGAAGAGCAACAGCGTCGAGAGCGCGTACGTCTTCACGGTCGGATACCACGCGAGGACGAGTCCCGAGCCCGCGAAGAGCAGGAGCCCGAGCGAAGCCGTCCGGGGGCCGAACCGCGGGCGGGCGTGCCTGTACAGGAGCAGCCCAACCCCCGTTGCGAACGCAACTGACAGGAGCCGTGCGGCGTACCAGCTCTCGCCGGTTGCGACGCCCCACACACCGTAGACATACGGCAGCAGGGGCATTTGCACGTAGAGGAAGTCGTGGTAGGGCACATCCCCGCGCAGCGCCAGCTTGGCAGCTGCGAGGTATGTCCCCTCGTCGATGTCGACATAGCGCCAGATCGCGAGCGGGACGAGCACGAGCGCCTGCACTGCGACGACGGCGACGTCGCCTAGCGCGCGTGAACGGGCGCGGGTGGAGCGGCGCGCAACCGCCTGAGCGTGTCTGGACAGGCCGGCCGTCACGCTAGTGTCGAACGGCGACCGGCTGCTCGCCGCCGATCGCCATCGGCAGGTCGCCGAACCCGTGCGCCTCGCGGATCACGTACAGCGGCCGGGCCTTGACCTCCTCGTAGATCCGCCCGATGTAGAGGCCGGTCATCCCGATCACCGTCAGCTGGATCCCGCCGAGGAACGAGACGACGACGAGAAGCGAGGCCCAGCCGGGGACGACGAACGCCCCCGCGAGCTTTGCGACGATCGCGCCGATCCCGACGACGAACGACGCGACGGAGAACAGGAAGCCGACGACGAGCGCCGTCCGCAGGGGGAGGTCCGAGAAGCTGACGATGCCGTCGACCGCGAGCCGGAGCGATTTCCGGAACGAGTACTTCGGCTCGCCGGCGTAGCGCTGCTCGCGGCGGTAGGGCACTCCGATCTGGCGGAAGCCGATCCAGCTGAACATGCCGCGCACGTAGCGGTTCCGCTCGCGCATCGAGCGGAAGGTGTCGAGAGCCCGGCGGTCGACCAGGCGGAAGTCGCCCACGTCGACCGGAATGTCCACATTCGAGAGCCGGCGCAGCAGCCGGTAGAAGCCCGCGGCCAGGTGTCGTTTCAGCCAGCCGTCGCCTTCGCGCCGCTCGCGCACCGCGTAGACGACCTCGTAGCCCTCGCGCCAGCGAGCGACGAGCTCGGGCACGAGCTCGGGCGGATCCTGGAGATCGGCGTCGAGCACGATCGCGGCCTCCCCGAGCGCCAGGTCGAGCCCTGCCGAGATCGCGACCTGGTGGCCGAAGTTGCGCGCGAAGCGCACGACCTTGCAGCGAGGATCGCGCTCGTGGAGCTCGATCAGCAGCTCGCGGCTTCCGTCCGAGCTCGCGTCGTCGACGAACACGAACTCGCTGTCGCCGTCGAGGCCGTCGGCGACGGCTGAGAGCCGCGTGTGCAGCTCGGGGAGTGTGTCCCGCTCGTTGTAGACCGGGATGACGAACGAGTAGCGCACGCTGGATCAGCGCCGATCGTAGCCGCACCGGCCGGCGAGCTGGTCAGGCGCTACCTTTTCTCGCGTGCCGCCCGTTGCAGCCGCGACCCTTCCGAGACTCGGCTACCGGCCCGCGCTCGACGGCATCCGGGCCATCGCGATCGCGCTCGTCGTTTCCTGGCACGCGTTCGGCCGCCCGGCCGGTGGCTTTCTCGGCGTGCACGTGTTCTTCGCGCTCAGCGGCTTCCTGATCACGACTCTGCTCCTGGAGGAGTGGGCTTCGCGCGGCTCGATCTCCCTCTCGCGGTTCTACCAGCGGCGGGCCCTTCGCCTGTTCCCCGCACTCGTCGTCATGCTCGGCGCGTACACGGCCGTTCAGCTCGGGCGTGCTTATCTCCTCGACACCCAGAGCCTCGACGTGTCGACGTCGATGAAGGGCGTGCTCTACAGCGCGCTCTACGTCTCCAACATCGTCCAGGCGCACGGTCTCGTGCTCGGAGTGCCGATCAGTCACCTGTGGTCGCTGGCGGCCGAGGAGCAGTTCTACGTCGTCTGGCCGTGCGTTCTCCTGCTGGCGTTGCGCTTGGGTGCCGGCCGGCGCGCGATCGCGCTCGGTCTCGCCGCTCTCGTGGCGCTGCTCTGGGTCCACAGGTTCCACCTGACGCACACCGGGGCGTCGCAACGGCGGCTCTACTTCGCGCCCGACACGAACTTCGATGCGATCCTGATCGGTTGTGTGGCCGGAGTCGCGTTTCGGGGCCGGGTTCCGCGGCGTTCCCTTGGCCTGGCTGCGGCCGGCGCATTCGCCGTCGTCGCTGCGATCGTCGCGGTGGTGAACATCGGCGAACGGGCGCTCTACGGCGAGCTGCTGGCCACGTTCGCGGTCGCCGCGGCGGTGCTCGTGCTCGCGACGGCGAACGAGACGCCGTCGCTCCTCTCGCGCGCCCTGAGTCTGCCGCCGCTCGTCTTCCTCGGGCAGATCTCGTACTCCCTCTATCTCTGGCACCCGATGATTCTGTCGTTCGGCGACAAGCTGCTCGGGATCCCGCGCGCAGCCGGCGTGCTGATCTCGCTCGGCGTCGCGACGGCGTCCTACTATCTCGTCGAGCGCCCTTTCCTGCGCCTGAAGCGCCGGCGGGGCGCGCCCGACGACCCCGGCGCAACGGGTTTCGCGGCCGCCCCACCTGAACCCTCGTAGGCCTCGCGGCTATCATCGGGTGCGATGTGCGGGATCCTCGGCATCCTGTCGGCCGAGGGGCAGCTGCGTCCGGAAGCCCTGGATGCAATCGAGCTGCTCCACCACCGTGGTCCCGACGGCGAGGGCCGGTATGCGTCCGGGCCGGTCGCGCTGGCGATGCGCCGGCTCGCCATCATCGACCTCGAGACCGGCGACCAGCCCGTGGCGAACGAGGCGGGCAACGTCGTCGCGGTCGTTAACGGGGAGATCTACAACTACCGCGAGCTCCGGGCCGAGCTCGCCGCCTCGGGGCACGAGTTCCGGGCCGAGGGCGACGTCGAGGTCGTCCCGCACCTGTACGAGAGCCACGGCGTAGAGGGGCTCGAGCGCCTGCGTGGGATGTTCGCGCTCGCGCTCTGGGACGACCGGCGCCGCACGCTCGTGCTCGCGCGCGACCGGTTCGGGATCAAGCCGCTGTACCTCGCCGAAACAGCGGACGGGCTCGCCTTCGCCTCCGAGATCGCGCCCCTCCTCGCACTCGGTGCCTCCGACGAGCCCGATCCGGTCGCGATCGCGGAGTACCTCGGGCTCGGCTACGTTCCCGGCGAGGCGACCGGGCTGCGGGCGGTCCGGAAGCTCGCCCCCGGGCATACGCTGGTCGTCGAGGACGGGCGGCGGGATGAGCAGCCGTACTGGACGCTTACGCCGAGGCCGGCGGCACTCGCGGAGACGCTCGCGGAGGCTGTCCGGCTGCACCTCCGCTCCGACGTGCCGCTCGCAGTCCTCCTCTCTGGCGGGCTCGACTCGAGCCTCATCGCGGCGCTGGCCGCGGAGGAGGTCGAGCAGCCGCTGCGGACGTTCACGGTCGGGTTCGCCGACGCGGAGTACGACGAGCGCGAACCGGCGCGCGCGGTTGCGCAGGCGCTCGGGACCCAGCACGAGGAGCTGCTGGTCGAGACGTCGCTCGCGGCTGACCTGCCGGAGATCGCAGCACGTCTCGAGCAGCCGCTCGCCGACCCCGCGGCGATCCCGCTCTGGTACCTCACGCGTGCAGTCGCAGGGGAGGTCAAGGTCGCGCTGGCGGGAGACGGCGGCGACGAGGTCTTCGGCGGCTACTCGCGCTACGCGTGGGACGGCCGCGCCGCGAAGCTCGGACGCCTGCTCCCGACGGGCGCCCTCGCGCAGCTGCTCGGCCGCCTCCCCCACGGCGCGGGCCGGAAGGATCTCTCCCGGCGAGTGGTCAAGCTGCTGCGCCACGCGGGCAAGCCGGAGGCCGAGCGCTACGTCTCCTGGTTCTCGCTCGCTCCCGAGGACGGCCGCGCCGAGGCGTTCGAGCGTCTCTTCGCGCGAGCGCCTGCGGCCCTGACGCCGCTCGGCCGGCTCCAGTACGTCGACCTCTACTCGATGCTCGCGGACAACCTGATGCTAAAAGCCGACAAGCTGAGCATGGCCCACTCGCTGGAGCTGCGCGTCCCGTTTCTCGACCAACGCGTCGTCGAGGCGGGGCTCGCACTGCCGGACCGCGAGAAGGTGCACGGCGTGCGTACGAAGACTGCGTTGCGGAAGCTGGTCGCGGAGCGGCTGCCGCCGGAGATCGCCAGGCGGCCGAAGCAGGGCTTCGACGTGCCGCTCGACCGCTGGCTCCGCGGCGAGCTTCGAGACGTGGCCGACGCGGCCCTCGGCGCGCTCGAAGGCCTCGTCGACGAGCCCGGTGCGCGCGACTTGCGCGATCGTCACCTCGCCGGACGGGACGAGCTGGGGCCGCAGTTGTACGCGCTCGTGATGCTCGGTCTCTGGCGCGACGGGCTGCGGACGCGGCGCGTGCAGCCGCTCGCCGGCGCGCGGGCGTGACCTTCGCCGAGCGGGCCGCCGAGCTCGACAGCGCGCGCCCGGCGTCCTTTCGCCTCCGCGCGGCGCTCCGCGGTGGCGGGCTTCGTGTCCTGCGCGCCCGGCGCCGCCAGCCGTCGCCGGGCGTTCGGATTGTCCACTACCACCACGTCTTCACCGACGAGCTGCGCGGCTTCGCCCGGCAGATCGCGCTCTTCCGGCGCGAATTCGAGCCCGTCTCGCTCTCGGAGGCCGTCCGGCGGCTGCGCGAGGGCGAGATTGGCGGCCGCGAGCTCGTGGTCACCTTCGACGACGGGTTTCGGAACCAGCTCGAGCAAGCGGCGCCGCTGCTCCGCGAGCAGGGCATCACCGGATGCTTCTTCCTCGTCAACGACCTGCTCTCGGCGAACGCCGAGCACGCTGGGGAGATCTGCCGTGAGCGCCTCCACCTTCCGAGGCCGGTGGAGCCGCTCGGGTGGGACGACGCGCCGCGCCTGCTCGAGCTCGGCCACGAGATCGGCTCGCATACGAAGAGCCACCCGAACCTGGCGGAGCTCCGACCGGCCGAGCTCGACGCGGAGCTACGCGAGTCGCGAGTGGAGCTCGGCCGCCGGCTGGGCACGGCGATCCAGCATTTCAGCGCGCCGTACGGCGAGACGCAGCGCTTCACGCCGGAGGTGTCCGAGGCAGCCCGCGCGGCCGGCTTCGAGAGCTGTGCGACGGCGCAGCGCGGCGTCAACACCTCCGGGGACGACGTGTTCGCGCTGCGCCGCGAGCACCTGATCGCCACGTGGCCGGCCGAGGACGCCCGCTACTTCCTGACCCGCTCGTGAAGGTCGTCGTCCTGACCCGCAACCCGCGTGGGATCGCCTCGCGCTTCCTCGCCCGCGGCAACGTCGACGTCGCCGCAGTGATCCTCGACGAGAGCCGCGGGACGACGATTCGCCGCAAGCTGCGCAAGCTCCGGCGCGCGGGGCCGACCGCGGCACCCGTGGGGTTCGTTCTCCGGCGCGCATACGCGTCGGCCGCCGCCGCGCCGTCGCTCGAAGAGCTCGGCGTCCCGATCGTGCGGGTTTCGACGCTGAACGGCCCGCAGGCCCGCGCGGCCCTCGCCGGCGCCGACGTCGCCGTCTCGCTCGAGAACTCGCTGATCTCAGCGGCGACGTTCACGATCCCCGCGCACGGGGCGATCAACGTCCATCACGGCGCGGTGCCCGAGTACCGCGGCGGCCCGCCCGTCTTCTGGGAGCTGGCCGACGGCCGCGACACGGTCGGCTTCACGGTGCACCGGATCGACGCCGGCATCGACACCGGCCCGGTGCTGGCGGAGGGCGCCGTGCCGATCCGCCGCCGGCGGAGCCTCCCGGAGACCCTGGCCGCGACGATTCCGCCGCTCTACGACGCGAGCCTCGACGCGCTCGAAGGCGTGCTCGCCGGCGACCTCGAGGGCCGCCCGCAGCGACCTGGGGGCGCGCTTCGCACCACGCCGGCCCTCCGGGACTACCTGCGCGTCCGCCGCTCGCTCCGCCACTAGTGCCGCTCCAGCGAATGTCCTCCGGCTTCTGGCCCGCGATCACTCGGCGCGCTGCGGCGTCCTCAGTCGCACCCATAACTTCGGCTATGGGTGCTCTGCCGAGCGCAGCTCGGCCCATTGCATCGCTTGGTGCTCGCGACCCAGAACCTCGGCAACATCCACTGGAGCGCCACTAGCATCGGACGCCGATGATCCTGAAGGCGCTCTTCTGGGGCTCGCTCGGCGCGCTCGCGTGGACGCACGCGGGGTACCCGGCTGCGGCCGCGCTTGGGGCGCGTCTCCGCCCGCGCCCGGTGCGCAAAGGCGGCGCGCTTCCGACCGTCTCGATCGTCGTCGCCGCCTGGAACGAGGAGGACGTGATCGAGCGCCGGCTCGACAACCTGATCGGCCTCGACTACCCGGCGGAGCTCGTCGAGATCGTGGTCGCCTCGGACGCGTCCACCGACCGCACCGACGTGCTGGTCGAGGCCGTCGCCCTGCGGGAGCCGCGCGTCCGGCCGATCCGGGCCCCGCGCGGCGGCAAGGTCGCGGCGCAGAACCTCGCCGTGCGCGAAACGAGCGGCGAGATCCTTGCCTTCTCCGACGCGAACGCGACGTGGGCGGCCCCCGCCCTCCGCAAGCTCGTGCGGAACTTCGCGGACGAGGAGGTCGCCTACGTCTGCGGCCAGTTGTGCCTGGAGCGGCCCGACGGGTCGAACCGCGAGGGCGCGTACTGGCGCTATGAGCTCCTGCTCCGCGAGAGCGAGTCGGCGCTCGGCTCCGTCACCGGCGGAAACGGCGCGATCTACGCGGTGCGGCGCTCCGACTACGTCGAGGTCGACCCGCGCTTCGGTCACGACCTTGCCTTCCCGTACCTGATGGTGCAGCGGGGGCGGCGGGCCGTCTACGAGCCGGAGGCCGTCGCGTTCGAGAAGCCGTCCCGCGACATCGAGGACGAGTACCGGCGCAAGGTGCGAATGTTCGAGCACTGCTGGCTGATCACGTTGCGAGGCCGGATGTTCCGCGACCTCGACCCGGTCTACCTCGCCGAGGTCGTTTCGCACCGGGCTCTTCGCTACGGCAGTGGAATCCTCCACGTGATCTTGCTCGGCTCGAGCGCGGCGCTCGCGCCCCGCGGCGGCGTCTACGCGGCTGCGCTGGGCGGCCAGCTGCTCTTCCTGACGGTGTCCGCGGCTCGTCCGGGGTTGCCGCGCTACTACACGGTCGTAACATGGGCGACCGTCGAGGCCTTGGCGAACTACCTGCGAAACGGAGTGCCGGCGGTATGGGAGAAGGCGAGATGAGCGATTTCGTGGACTCGTTGGCGTGCCCTCGCGACCACACGGCTCTGCGCCCCGACGGCGACCGGCTCGTCTGCGCGGAAGGGCACGAGTACCCGTTCGTGGACGGGATCCCCGTGCTCGTCGCCGAGGACGTCGAGCCGACGCAGCCCGGCTACTGGGCGAAGCCGGAGCAGATCGCGGAGGTGCGGGCAGCCGAGCCGCCGGCGGTCGCGGGGGACGAGGTCGACCCGTACGTGGCTGAGCTGATCATCGGCACCCACGGCAATCTCTACCGCAACCTTGCGCAGGGGATGTCGCGCTACCCGATCCCGCACTTCCCGCTCCCGCCGGGAAACGGGGAGAGCCTGCTCGACATCGGCTGCAACTGGGGACGGTGGACGCTGGCCGCCGCACGGGCCGGGTACCGACCGATCGGCGTCGACCCGTCGTTCGAGGCGATCGTCGCTGCGCGCCGGATCGCGCGGCAGCTCGGGATCGACGCGCGCTACGCCGTCGCCGACGGGCGCCACCTGCCGTTCGCCGACGGCAGCTTCGACGTCGTCTTCTCCTACGGCGTCCTCCAGCACTTCTCGAAGAGCGACGTGCGTGTCTCGCTCGCGGAGATCTCCCGGACGGTCGAGCCGGGCGGAACGACCTGGGTCCAGATGCCGAACTCGCTCGGCCTGCGGAACGTGTACCAGCTAGCGCGCCGCCGCTTTCGCGAAGGCGACCGGTTCGAGGTGCGCTACTGGTCGCCAAGAGAGCTGCGGAAGACCTGGGGTGAGCTCGTCGGACCGACCGAGCTGTCGACGGACGGGTTCTTCACCCTGAATCCGCAGACGAGCGACCTCGATCTGCTCCCGACGCGGTTCCGCACGCTCGTGCGCGTCTCCGAGGCGCTCAGGCGCGCGAGCGAACGGGTCCCTCTGCTGACGAACCTCGCGGACAGCGTCAACGTGCGCGCCACGCCGCGCCGGTAGGCGGCCGTGGAGCTCGTCTGCCCGCGCGACCGGTCGCCGCTCGAGTGGGAGGCCGACTCGCTGGCGTGCGGCCGCGGGCATGGCTACCCGCTGGTCGACGGCATTCCGGTGTTGCTCGTCGAGGAGGAGGGCCCGACCCACGCCTCCTGTTGGGTGTCGCTCGAGCGCTCCGGCTCGAAGGGCCGGGCTCCGGCCGACCGCCCGGAGATCGAGCCGCTCGTCCAGGACGTGATCGCCGCGACCTGCGGCAATCTTTACCGGCACATGATCGGGAACATGGAGGCGTACCCGATCCCGGACATTCGGCTGCCGCCCGGGGACGGTCGCACCTTCCTCGAGGTGGGGTGCAACTGGGGCCGTTGGTGCGTGGCCGCTTCGCGGCGCGGCTACCGGGCGACCGGAATCGACCCCTCGCTCGACGCGATCCGTGCGGCTCAACGCGTCGCCCAGCAGCTCGAGGCCGAGGCGGACTACGTCGTCGGCGACGCGCGGCATCTTCCGTTTCCGGACGCGAGCTTCGACGTCGTCTTCTCGTACAGCGTGTTCCAGCACTTCACCAAGGCGGACGCGATCGCGTCGTTCGTAGAGCTCGGGCGGACGCTGAGACCGGGCGGGCTCGCGCTCGTGCAGATGGCGAACGTCTACGGCGCTCGCAGCCTGTTCAACCAGCTGCGAGAACGGCGCTTCCGCGAGCCGCGCACGATGTTCGACGTGCGCTACTGGTCGCCGCGAGAGCTGGAGGAGGAGTTCACACGCGCCGTCGGCCCCACGACGCTCGCCGTCGACGGCTTCCTGACCTTGAACCCCCAGCCGGCTGACGTACCTATGCTGCCGCGCCGCTACCGCGCGCTCGTCCGGGGCTCGGAGGCGCTGCGGCGGCTGAGCGAACGCCTGCCCTTCCTCGTGCACGCGGCCGACAGCCTCTACGTGGCGGCGCGGAAGTGAACCGTGCCGTCGACGTCGTGGGCTCGGCGCTCGGACTGGCGCTCGCCTCGCCGGTCCTGGCCGCGGCGGCGGCCGCGATCAAGCTCGAGGACGGGGGCCCTGTCCTTTACCGGCAGCGGCGCGTCGGGAAGGACGGCGTCGACTTCGAGCTGCTGAAGCTTCGCACGATGGTCGTCGGCGCCGAGCACCAGGGCGCGGGCCTTGCCGTCGACGCGGGCGACGCCAGGATCACGCGCGTCGGCCGGGTACTGCGCCGTCTCTCGTTCGACGAGCTCCCGCAGCTCTGGAACGTCCTTCGTGGAGACATGAGCCTGGTCGGGCCTCGGCCCACTTTGCGCTACCAGGTCGAGCGGTACAGCGAGCGCCAGCGGCGGCGGCTCGAGGTCAAGCCCGGCATCACCGGTTGGGCGCAGGTGAACGGCCGGGCCTCGCTCCCGTGGGACGAGCGGATCGAGCTCGACGTCTGGTACGTCGAGCACCGCTCGCCGCTACTCGAACTCCGTATCCTCGGCCGCACACCGCTTGCGCTCTTCCGGGGCACGTACAAGGGAGCGAGCGGCGGCTGGCGAGGCTAGGAAGGCCGGAAGACGGCGTTGAACAAGCCGGCCCCGCCCAGGCCGGGAGTCAGCTTGCGGCCGACGACCCGAAACGCGTCGTAGCCGTGCCCGCGTAGCCGCCCCTCCAGCTCGGCGCCGCTCGACTCCGACACCTCCACGATGAGCAAGGGTCTCAGCTCGAGGACGCGTCGCATCCCCGCGACGACGTCGAGCTCGCCGCCCTCCACGTCGATCTTGACGACGGCGGGCACGATGCCTGCGGCATCGACCTCGTCGTCCACCGTCGTCAGCCGCACGGGCACGGGCTCGCCTTCGCCGAACCGGCCGGCCTCGAGGCTCGAGAACGACGGGTCGGAAGTCGCAGGGACGTGCAGCACCGCCTCGCCGTGCTCGGCCCCGGCCGCGGCGGGGATGACGAGCGCGTTGTCGAGGTCGTTCAGGGCGAGGTTCTCCTCGAGCTGAGCCCGCGCCGACGGGTTTGGCTCGAACGCGAGCACCCTTCCGTGCCCACGGAGAACGCTCGCCGCCGCGACGGTGTACATCCCGATGTGCGCACCCACGTCGACGAAGTCGCCCCCGGCTCGAAGCTCGCGGCGGAGGAGCCCGAGCTCCGCCTGGTCGTAGAGCCCGAAGAAGAAGTCCCGCTGCAGCGACTCGCGCAGGTCGAGCCGCAGCCGCACGCCGCATGCAAATCTGACGGCGGGGCGCCCGTGGTCCGGCACGGGGAGATGCCTGCGTAGCCGCCCCTTGCCGCGAAAGTCGACGCGGCGGAACAGCGCGTACACCGTGCGCGAGAGCATCGAAGGAACCTACCGCGGAAGGCCGCTGGCCGTCCCGGTCCATTCGAGCGGCCGGGTGAGGGAGCCGATACGGGTGCGTGGCGAAGCCGCCCACCCTCGATGCGGCGCCGCAAGCGGCGCCTCCCTGTCCGTTCGAGCGGCCGGGTGAGGGAGCCGATACGGGTGCGCGGCGAAGCCGCCCACCCTCGTTGAGGCGCCGCAAGCGGCGCCTCGGCCGTCCCTGTCCGTTCGAGCGGCCGGGTGAGGGAGCCGATACGGGTGCGCGGCGAAGC
>DAISLG010000001.1:57079-57869 GCA_036820565.1 Gaiellaceae bacterium
CGCCCACCCTCGTTGAGGCACCGCAAGCGGCGCCTCGGAGCTAGGCTCTTCCGCGCTGTGCCCGCGGTTCTTTTCACATGCTCCGGCCAGCGCGTCGACATCGTCACCGCGTTCTGCCGCGCCGGCGCGACCACTATCGCGACCGACATCAACCCCCTGGCACCGGCGCTCTACCACGCCGACCGTTACGCGCTCGTCCCGCGGATCGAGACTCCCGACTACGTCCCGGCGCTGCGCGATCTCGTCCGCACGCACGGCGTCGAGCTGATCATCCCGCTCACCGACCTCGACCCGCCGGTGCTCGCGCGCGCCCGCGACGGCCTCGGCGCGCTCGTGCTTCTCCCCGACGCAGAGCTCGTCGACCTGCTCGGGGACAAGTACCGGGCGCACGAGCTCTTCGTCGAGCGCGGCATCGGCTCTCCCCCGACCTGGCTGCCGGACGACCTGCCAGCCGACGTCGAGCTGCCGGTGCTCGTGAAAGCGCGGGAAGGCTTCGGCTCGCGGCACATCTACCGCGCGGAGACGCGCGAGCAGCTGGAGTTCTTCCTCGGCTACACGCCCGTCGACTCGATGGTGCAGGCCGTCTGCCGAGGAGAAGAGTTCTCGATCGACGTCTTCTGCGACCTCGACGGCCGCTGCCTCGCCGCGATTCCGCGCACCATGATCGAGTCCAAAGGCGGCGAGTCGATCAAGGGCCTGAGCATCAAGGACTGGGATCTGATCGAGTACGCCGCCGGTGTCGCCGAGGCCTTGCGGCTCGTCGGGCCGGCGAACATCCAGTGCTTCCGCG
>DAISLG010000002.1:0-21141 GCA_036820565.1 Gaiellaceae bacterium
CGCCCGGCGGCACGTAGATGAACGAGCCGCCCGACCAGACGGCCGAGTTCAGCGCCGCGAACTTGTTGTCGTTCTGCGGGATGATCGTCCCGAAGTACTGCTTGACGAGCTCCTCCTGCTCGCGGAGGGCCGTGTCCATGTCGAGGAAGATCACGCCCTTGTCCTCGAGCGACTTCTGGAGCTTGTGGTAGACGACCTCGGACTCGTACTGGGCGCCGACGCCGGCGAGGAACTTCCGCTCGGCCTCGGGGATCCCGAGCCGGTCCCACGTGTTCTTGATGTCCGGCGGCAGGTCCTCCCAGCTCGTGGCCTGCTTCTCGGTCGGGGAGATGTAGTAGAAGATGTTGTCGAAGTCGATCTCCGCGACGTTGCCGCCCCAGGTCGGCAGCGGGCGCGCCATGAAGTAGTCGAGCGACTTCAGCCGGAACTTGCGCATCCACTCCGGCTCGTTCTTCCGCTCGGAGATCGCCGCGACGACCTCGGCCGAGAGGCCGCGCTCGGATTTGAAGTTGTAGTTCTCGGCCGCGTCGGGCGACGAGAAGCCGTACTTGTAGTCGTTCCCGATCCCGGCGACGATCTCGGTCTCAGGCTGCTGCGCCGAAGCCTTCATATCCCTCCGCTTCCAGTTTGTGGGCGAGTTCAGGCCCGCCTTCCTCCACGATACGTCCATCGACGAAGACGTGCACGAAATCGGGGGTGATGTAGTCGAGGATCCGCTGGTAGTGCGTGATCACGAGCGCCCCCATCTCGGGTGAGACGAGGCTCTTGACGCCCTCGGCGACGATCTTCAGCGCGTCGATGTCGAGCCCGGAGTCGGTCTCGTCGAGCACGGCGATGCGGGGCTTCAGCATCGCCATCTGGAGGATCTCGACGCGCTTCTTCTCGCCGCCGGAGAAGCCGTCGTTGATGTAGCGGGAGGCGAGGTCGCGGGAGACCTTCAGGTCCTCCATCTTCGCGAGCAGCTCCTTGCGGAACTCGGGGATCGGCACCGGGTCGTCCTGGCCGCCGTTCTTCGCCTTGCGCACGGCGTTGATCGCGCTGCGCAGGAAGCTCGTGACGGTCACGCCCGGAATCGCGTGCGGGTACTGGAACGCGAGGAAGAGGCCCTTCTGCGCGCGCTCGTCGGCCCCCATCTCGGCGACGTCCTCGCCGTCGAGCAGGATCTCGCCCTCGGTCACCTGGTAGGCCGGATGACCCATGATCGCGTACGAGAGGGTCGACTTGCCGGAGCCGTTCGGCCCCATCACGGCGTGGACCTCGTTCGCGTCGATCGAGAGGTCGACACCCTTGACGATCTCGGTGCCGTCCTCGAGTGCGACGTGCACGTTCCTCAGTTCCAGCAGTGCCAAGCTTGTGCGCCTCGAATCCGTTTGAATCCCAGCGATTGTCGCCGAGTTCGTGACGCATGGTAGCAACGGGCGCCTGTGCTCCAGCGGCTACCCGCTGCTATCCTCCGAGGGATGGGAAGCATCGGCGCCCCCGAGGTCATTCTCCTGCTCCTGCTGGCGTTGCTCCTCTTCGGGGCGAAGCGGCTCCCGGAGATCGGGCGCTCGCTCGGCAAGGGCATGCGCGAGTTCAAGGACTCGGTCAGCGGCCATGACGAGGAGATCCGCAAGGCCGTCTCGCTCGACCCCTCCCGTCACGACGAGACCGAGGTCGAGACTGTCACGACCACGGCCCGCGAGCACGACCCGACCTAGCGGATGAGGGCCCCGCGGCGCCTCCGCCACGGCGAGGAGGCGACCCTCGTCGAGCACCTCGACGAGCTGCGCACGCGACTCATCCTCAGCATCTCCGCGCTCGCGGTCGGCACCGCCGTCTCCTTCGCCTTCCACGCCCGCCTGATCCGCTGGCTCGAGGCGCCGCTCCCCGCCGAGCACCGTCACCTGATCACACTCAGTCCCGCGGAGCCGTTCGTGACCTCGTTCAAGGTGAGCGTGATGGCGGGGTTCGCCCTGGCGCTGCCGGTGCTCCTCTGGCAGCTCTGGAACTTCCTCGCGCCGGCGATCGAGGAGCACTCGCAGCGCCTGATCGTCGCCTTCGTCGCCTTCGCGACCTTCCTGCTCGGCTGCGGGATCGCGTTCGGGTACTGGGTCGCCCTGCCCGCCGCGCTCCACTTCCTGACGAACTACGACGACCACCTCTACGACATCCAGATCCGCGCGAAGGACTACTTCTCGTTCGCGCTGCTCGTGCTGGCCGCGGTCGGCCTCGTGTTCGAGCTGCCGATCTTCGTCCTCACGCTGGTGAGGCTCGGGATCCTGACGACGCAGAAGCTCCGCAAGAACCGCCGTATGGGCTACTTCGTCGTCTGCTGCGTCGGGGTCGCCCTCCCCGGCGTCGACCCGTTCACGACGATCATCGAGACGATCCCGCTGCTCGTCCTCTACGAGGGCTCGATCTGGCTCTCCGTGCTGCTCGACCGCCGCTGGAACCCGGCGCCATGACCGTGATCTCGGCGGACTGGGTGCTGCCCGTCGACGGGCCGCCGATCGAGCACGGCGCCGTCGCCTACGAGGAGGGGCGGATCACGGCGGTCGGCTCGCGCGAGAAGCTCGGCGAGGGGACGCGGTTCGACGGCGCCGCGATCGTCCCCGGGTTCGTCAACGCCCACTCGCACCTCGAGTACGCCGTCTACGGCGGCTTCGGCGACGGCCTCGCCGACTTCTCCGAGTGGATCACGCTCCACATCGAGCGGAAGGGCCGGATCGGCTGGGACGAGTTCGTCGCGATCGCACGGCTCGGCGCTGCCCAGTGCCTCGGCTCGGGGATCACGACCGTGGGTGACGCAAGCTACAGCGGCGCGGCTGCGGTCGCGTGCGCGGAGCTCGGCCTGCGAGCCACCGTGTACCTCGAGGTGTTCGGCTCCGACCCCACCGCGGCGCTCGAGCAGTTCACCGGGAAGCGCGCCCGGATCGAGGGCGCACTCTCGGACAGGGTCCGCCTCGGGATCTCACCGCACGCCCCGTACACGGTCTCGCTCGACGTCTACCGCGCCTGCGCCGGGCTCGGGCTCCCGGTCGCGACGCACGTCTCGGAGAGCCCGAGGGAGGTCGAGTACCTCACGAGCGGCGGCGGCGAGTGGGGCTCGTACCCGCAGCTCCTGCCGCCGCCGGGGCAAACCGGGACGAGGATGCTCGCGGGCCTGCTCGGGCCCGGCTGGGTGCTCGCGCACTGCACCCAGGTCGACGAGGAGGAGATTGCCCTGATCGCGGGCGCGGGCGCCGGAGTCGCGCACTGCCCGCGCTCGAACGCCGCGCTCGGCTGCGGTGTCGCGCCGCTGGCGGAGCTGCGCGCGGCGGGCGTGCGGGTCGGGATCGGAACCGACAGCCCCGCGTCGGCCCCCTCCTTCGACTTCTTCGACGAGCTCCGCGCCACCGTGCTCGCGGCGCGCGCGCGGGCCGAGCGCCCGGACGCGCTCGGGCCGGCCGACGCGCTCGCGCTGGGAACGCTCGGCTCGGCGCGCGCACTCGGGCTCGACGCGGAGATCGGCAGTCTCACTCCCGGCAAGCGCGCCGACCTCGCCGTCGTCTCGCTCACCGATAGCCCGTATCTTCCCTGGGAAGATCCAGCCGCGGCCGTCGTCTTCGGCGGCTCGCCCGACCGCGTAGTCCTGACCGTCGTCGACGGCGAGACGCGCTACACGAGAGGAGGGTTCGAATGGCACGAGGTACTCAGCACATCCGCAAGCGCCCGAAGCCGGATGCTGCGCAAGAGCAGCGGCGCCGTGGCCGCCGCAAGCCGAACGTGATCGAGGAAGAGCTGTTCTTCGAGCGCCTCCGCCGCCACGCGAAGTGGGTCTTCGTGCTGATGGCGCTCGTCTTCGGGCTCGGCTTCGTCCTCTTCGGCGTCGGCTCGGGCTCGAACGGGATCAGCGACATCCTCCGCAACAACCTCAACTTCGGCACCTCCTCCGGGGTGCCCTCGCTCGGCAAGCTCGAGGCGACGACGCGCAAGAACCCACGCGACGCGAAGGCGTTCCGCGCACTCGCGACCGCCTACGAGCAGAAGCAGCGCCCCGACGACGCGATCGCCACGCTCGAGCGGTACACGGCGCTCCGGCCCAAGGACACGAGCGCGGTCGAGGAGCTCGCCGGCCTCTACTCCCAGAAGGCGGCGGGGCTCCAGCAGGAGACCCGGGCCGCCCAGATCCAGGCGCAGCTCGCGACACCGGCTTCGACGTTCGCGCCACCGCCCACCTCGCCGTTCGGCAAGGCGTTCGCCGATCCGCAGTTCGCGAACCAGATCGACCAGGCGGTCTCGACGGAGGCCAACCGGAAGGCGAGCGACGCATACACGAAGCTGATCGAGGTGAACAGGAAGTCGATCGCGACCTACCGGAAGCTCGCCGCAGCGACCCCCGCCGACCCGACGCTGCAGATCCAGCTCGGCAGCGCGGCCCAGCAGGGGGGCGACACGAAGACGGCGATCGCGGCCTACAAGAAGTTTCTCGAGCTCGCACCGACCGACCCGCTCGCCCCGGCCGTCAAGCAGCAGCTCAAGCGGCTCACCGCTCCGTCCCCGAGCCCGATTCAGGCTCGTTAGACTCCTGCGCGGTCCACTTCACCCAACGACGGACGACGGGGGTACGCGATGAACTTCGACATCAAGACCGAGCAGCTGGGCGACGACGCGTACGTGATCGCGCTCGCCGGTGAGGTCGATCTCTACACGGCGCCGGAGTTCAAGCAGCAGCTGCTCGAGGTGATCGGCCAGGGTGCGAAGAACGTCATCGTCGACTTCTCGAGCACGACGTTCATCGACTCGACCACCCTCGGCGTGCTCGTCGGCGGCGTCAAGCGGCTCCGCACGAACGACGGGCAGCTCTCGCTCGTGTGCAGCGACCGCAACATCACGAAGATCTTCGAGATCACGGGCCTCGACCGGGTGTTCACGATCTACGGCACACGCGACGAGGCGGTCGCCAAGCTCGGCAGCGGCAACTCCCAGCCCTCCGCCTGAGCGCGTGCGGGTCGCCCTCGCCTCGCTCGCTCTCGCAGCCGCCTTCGCCGCTGCGGGCTGCGGCACCGTGGGCCGCTCGACGTCGGGTGACGTCTCCCACGGGAAGACGCTTTTCAACAAGCAGTGCGCGAGTTGCCACACGCTCGCCGACGCCGGGTCGAAGGGCGCGATCGGCCCGAACCTGGACGACGCGTTCGCGAAGGGCCGCGACCAGGGCTTCAAGAGCTCGACGATCCAGGACGTCGTCCGCGGCCAGATCGCCTACGCCGAGGGCGTGATGCCCAAGGATCTCGTCAAGGGCGACGACGCCAACGACGTGGCCGCCTACGTCGCGGCCTGCGCCGGCACGACGTGCACCGTGAACGCCGCAGCCGCGACGGCGCCATCGCCGTCGGGCGGAAGCAAGACCGCCGGGGGGGCCGACGCGGGCAAGCAGGTCTTCGCCTCAGCCGGCTGCGGGACGTGCCACACGCTGAAGGACGCCGGCTCGCACGGCAACGTCGGCCCGAACCTCGACCAGACCAAGCCGACCCTCTCGCGCGCGCTCGACCGCGTCACGAACGGCAAGGCACCGATGCCGTCCTTCAAGGGCACGCTCACGTCCGCGCAGATCAAGGCCGTCGCGACGTACGTCTCGACGGTCACGCACAAGTAGGCCTAGCAACCCACGGCCACCCAAGTGCCGTGGCCAAATCGGACACGGCCGGGGTCTGACCCCAGACATCGCTGAAGCGGACACGGCCCGAAACGCTCGACTGCCCGCCGAAGCCGAACGGCGATCCGGGGACACGGCCACTTCGGCCACGGCCGGGGTCAGACCCCGGACATGGCCGCCGAAGGACGCTTCCCGGGCCGGCCGCTCCGGGCCGGTGCCTAGCCGGCCGGCTCGGCCCCGAGGTCGACGACGACGTGCGTGATCGGCACGTCGAAGCGCTCGCGCGCGCTCTCGACGACGCCGCGCTCGAGCCAGTGCGAGCGGCCCTCGGGATGGGTCGAGATGATGATCTCCTCCGCGCCGAAGAGCCGCAGGGCGTCCTCGATCGCCTGGATCGGGTCGCCGTCGCCGATCTCGCCGCGCGCATCGACGCCGTCCGCCTTCAGCTTCGCAAGGCTCGCCTCGAGCCGGCTCTGCGCGTCGGCTCGCGCGCCGTCCTCGTCCGAGGCCCAGTGGCGGAGCGGCGAGTTGAGCGCGGGGCAGATCACGAGCACCTGCTCCTCGACGCCCTCGGCGCGGCGGCGGATCTCGCTGCGAAGCACGTCTCCGGCGACCGTCTCGTTCGCGACCACGAGGATCCGGCGGACGTTGTCGGCCCCCGCCTTCGAGCCCGTCCGGCGCGGCGCGACCTCCTCCTTCTGCGTGAGCCAGCGGAGCGCGACGACCGTCAGGAGGACGAAGACGGCGACACCGAGCCACCGGTTCACCCACGCCGCCGCGACGATCGCGGCGAAGTAGACGATCGTCGCGATGAGGAAGCGGTACGCCTCGTCCTCGCTGCGAAACGGGTTCTTCATCCGGCCCTTTCAGAGGAGATAGACGGTGGCGTAGACCACTATCCACATCACGTCGACGAAGTGCCAGTAGATGCCGGCGAGCTCGACACCGTGGTGGTGCTCGGCCGTGAAGTGGCCCCGGAACGCGCGGATCGTCATGAAGAAGAGGATCGAGAGGCCGACGAAAACGTGCGCGCCGTGGAGGCCCGTCAGCGAGAAGAAGACCGAGCCGAAGGCGCCGTCGTGCGGCGCGAAGCCGACGCGCGAGTACTCGCGGAACTGCGTCAGCAGGAACGTCAGCCCCATCAGGAGCGTGAGCACGAGCCCGCCCTTCAGCGCCGCGCGGTTGCCGCGCTTCACCCCCTTGAGCGCCCAGTGCATCGTGAAGCTCGAGGTGACGAGGATCGCGGTGTTCACCCCCGCGACGTAGACGGGAACCCTGAACGGCGGCGGGGGCCACTTGTCGGCGTGGTTGATCACGCGGACGAAGAAGTACGCCGTGAAGAACGCGCCGAACAGCATCACCTCGGAGGCGATGAAGAGGAGCATCCCGAGGATGCTCGCGTTCACCCGCGAGCTGTGGTTCGCGAGCGGCGGGCCGTGGTGGTGCTCGGCTGCGGCGTGCGCGGCCACTCAGGAGCCGGCCCCGGCGAGCGCCTCGGCGGTGATGACGACGTGCTCGACTGGCAGCTTCGTCTCGGCGTGCAGCCGCTGGACGAGGCTCTTGCGGAGCCACGGCGAGCGATCGGGGCCGTAGGTCGAGACGATGATCTCGTCGACACGCTCGTCGTGGACCGCCTGGATCGCGGCGGTGAACGGGTCGGGATGGGCGACCTGGCCGTGGGCGTCGATGCCGTCGCTGCGCAGCTCCGCGAGCGCGCGGCGGAGGCGGCGGTCCGCCTCGGGGTGGGAGCCCTGCGAGGGGTCGCTCTGCGGGCAGACGATCAGGAAGCTCGCCTTGCCGCGCTCGGCCCGCTCGCGGATCCGGTTCAGGAGCGGCTCGCCGACGACCGTCTCGTTCGCGATCACGAGCACGTTCGCATCGCCCGTCGCGGCGTGGACGTCGACGACGAGGTGCTCGACGGGGATCCCGCCCGCGACCCGGCGGATGCTGTCGACGACGTTCCGCCGCTGCCAGCCCGACTCGCTCTTCGGGTGCGTGGAGACGACGATCTCGTCGACCGCCGGCTCGAGCTGGTGGAGCGCGTCGCGCACGGCACTGACGGGGTCGGCGTCGACCACCAGCCGGTCGGCCCGGATCCCGGCGTCGCGGAGCGCCTTCGTCGTCCGGTCGAGCCGGCGGCCCGCGGCGGCGCGGCGCGTGTCCTCGTAGACGACGTACCCGCTCGACGGCTGGTTGATCGGGGCGATCACCGTCACGCGGTCGTCGCTGCCCACGCGGTCGCGCAGCTTCCCGACGAGCTCCTCGCTCGCGGCGGTCTCGTTCGCGACGACGAGGAAGTGGGCCATCAGTCGGCACCCACGGGCTCGGCCGTCCGCGCGCCGAAGATCGCGTGCCGCGCGCCGGGCACGCCGTACTCGTACGGGTTGCCGACGACCTGCGGGATCTCGTCGAAGTTGAAGATCGGCGGCGGCGAAGAGACCTGCCACTCGAGCGTGAGCGCGCGCCACGGGTTCCCGACGGCCGGCTCGCCGCGCGTCCAGCTCGTCACCATGTTGAAGAGGAAGACGACGGTCGAGGCGCCAAGGCCGAAGGACGCGATCGAGATGAACAGGTTGATGTCCGCGAAGTGGTGGACGGTCGAGTAGTCGGCGACGCGCCGCGGCATCCCCTGGAGCCCGAGCCAGTGCATCGGGAAGAAGGTCGCGTTGAAGCCGACGAAGGTCAGCCAGAAGTGGAGCTTGCCGAGCCGCTCGTCGTACATCCGGCCGGTCATCTTCGGGAACCAGTAGTAGATCCCCGCGAAGATCGTGAAGAGCGAGCCGCCGAAGAGGACGTAGTGGATGTGCGCGACGATGAAGTACGTGTCGGACGCGTGGATGTCGATCGGTACGGCGGCGAGGTAGATGCCGGAGAGGCCGCCGATCACGAACATCGAGACGAAGCCGAGCGCGAACAGCATCGGCGTCGTGAACCGGATCTTCCCCTCCCACATCGTCGCGAGCCACGAGAACACCTTGATCCCGGTCGGCACGGCGATGACCAGCGAGGTCACCATCATCGGAACGCGCAGCCACGGCGCCACGCCGGCGACGAACATGTGGTGCGCCCAGACCGAGAAGCCGAGCACGAGGATCGCCATCAGCGAGAGCGCCATCAGCCGGTAGCCGAAGATGGGCTTGCGGCTCATCACGGAGATCACCTCGGACGCGATCCCGAACCCGGGCAGCATCATGATGTAGACGGCCGGGTGCGAGTAGAACCAGAAGATGTGCTGGTAGGCGAGCACGTAGCCGCCGCCGCCCGGGTCGAAGAAGTGCGTGTGCAGGACGCGGTCGAAGAGGACGAAGAACTGCGAGCCCGCGATGAAGGGCGTCGCGATCACGACGAGGAGCGAGGTCGTGAAGTTGGCCCAGACGAGCAGCGGCATCCGCCAGAACGTCATTCCCGGTGCACGCATCGTGATGATCGTGACCAGGAAGTTGAGCGCGGTCATGATCGAGCTCGCCCCGGCCCACTGGACGCCCATGTTGAAGAAGACCTGCCCGACCGGCTGGTGCTCGGCGAGCGGCGCGTAGCTCGTCCAGCCGGTCGCGAAGCCGCCGCCCGGGGCGAGCAGGCTCGAGACCATCATCACGCCCGCGATCGGGAGCATCCAGAACGAGAGGGCGTTCAGCCGCGGAAACGCCATGTCCGGCGCGCCGATCATCAGCGGGATCACGTAGTTGCCGAGACCGGCGAACGCCGGGATCACGAACAGGAAGATCATCAGCGACGCATGGATCGAGAAGAGCGAGTTGTAGGTCTGCGTGTCGACGAACTGCATCCCCGGCTGCGCGAGCTCGGCGCGGACGAGCATCGCGAGCAGCCCGGCGATCACGAAGAAGACGATCGTGGTGACGACGTACTGGACGCCGATCACCTTGTGGTCCGTGTTCACCCGGAAGTAGTCGCGCCACGAGTGCGCGCCGTGGCCGGAGTGGTCATCGGGCTCGGTCGGCGCTCCGCTCGCGTACCGCGCCCAGAAGTCGAAGCCGCCGATCCCGACGAGGAAGCCGATCGGCATCGTCACGAGCTCGACCGTCAGCCAGACCGTGCCCTGCCAGACCGGGTGGTAGCCGAACCAGGAGCGCAGTCCGCCGACGAGGATCGCGCCGAGCGCGTAGAAGAGCCCGGTCGTCCAGACGGCCCGGACCCAACCGGCGCGGGTCCAGTCGGAACGGGTCGGTATCAGCGAGCGCTTCACGAGCTTCCCTTCGCCAGATACTGCACGAGCGCGTCGAGCTCCTTCGGGGGGATCGTCTTGCCGAACGTGTGGGGCATCTGATCCTGGAAGCCGGGCTCGAGGTAGGCGGCGGGATCGACGATCGACTGGCGCACGAACGCGTCGAGCGGCTTGCCCGCACGCTGCGCCTCGGCGGCGAGCTTGTCGAGGTCGGGCCCGATCTTGCCGGCGGCCTTCGCGGGCGTGAACGTGTGGCAGCCGCCGCAGCCGTTCGCGGCGAACGTCTTCGCAGCCACGGCCCCGGGCGAGCCGCCGCCTGCCGCCTGCGCGCCGCCCTTCGCCCACTGCTCGTAGGCGGCCGGCTCCATCACGATCGCGACCGTGCGCATGACGGAGTGGCCGAGCCCGCACAGCTCGGTGCAGATCACGGGGAAGGTGCCGGTGCGATTCGGCGTGATCACGAGCTTGTTGAACTGCCCGGGAACGGCGTCCTGCTTCTGCCCGAGCTGCGGTACCCAGAACGAGTGGAGCACGTCCTTCGCCGTGATCCGAAGCTCGGTGTGCCGGCCGACCGGCAACCGGAGGACCCCGGACTGCGTCCCGTTCGGGTACGTGAACGACCAGGCGAACTGCTGCGCGGTCACCTCGATCTTGAGCGGGTTCGGGCCGGCCTCGCCGTTCCGCGCGAGCACGATCGCGCTGACGATCGCGATCGCGGTGACGAGCACGGCCGGGAACGCCGTCCAGGCGATCTCGATCCCCGTGTGCCCGTGGATCGGGAGACCGTCGGAGTCGTCGTCCGGCCCGGCGCGGAACTTCCAGACCGAGTACAGCAGCGCAGCCGCGACGATCGCAAAGACGACGATGGAGATGATCGTCGTGAACCAGAAGACGAAGTCGATCCGGTCGGCCTCCTCGCCGGCCGAGGTCGGCAGCCACTGGATGAAGTACGCGATCGCGCCGACGACGAGGCCGACTACGAGGCCGATCACGAGCATCTGGAAGATCGCTCCCCTGCGCACCGGAGCCGAGACTACTAGAGGGGCGGAGCCGCTTGCCAGGAGAGCGTTTGTGCTTGTCGAAACAGGTGTGACAAGTGCTTTTCGGGGTATTTCACACCCGACCCCCAACGGAGGTTCTCACATGGGACTCGGAGTTAGCCTCATCCTCATCGCCGTCGGCGCCATCCTCACGTTCGCAGTGAACGCGACCGTGTCCGGCCTCGACATCAACACCGTCGGCTGGATCCTGATGATCGTGGGAGCGGTCGGCTTCCTGGTCTCGCTGATGTTCTGGTCGTCGTGGGGCGGCCCGGGCGCATGGTCCGGCCGCAGGCGCACCGTCGTCGAAGAGGGCGCGCCGCCGCCCGGCAACTAGGCCGAAACGGCTTTACGAGGGTAGACGGGGCGGTCGAGAGGCCGCCCCGTCTCATTTCCCGGGGTGCGCACATTGACGCTTGACAGGCAGCAATGATGATGTCATAGTGATGTCATCATGAATCTCGACGACCTGATCGACGCGCTCCAGCAGGATCTCGCCGCCACCGCAGCAGTCGGCGGGGACGAGGCCGCGCAGGTCGGCCGCCGCCTCTCCGAGGCGCTCGGCTCGGCCCTCCGGCTCCGGCTCTTCGACGCCCTCGGCGAGGCCGCGTCCGAGCTCTCGGCGCGGCTCCCGTCCGGGCACATCGAGGTGCGACTCTCGGGCCGCGATCCGGAGCTCGTCTTCGTCGAGGACGCGGGCGAGCCGGCGCTCACGGGCGACGACGCGACCGCACGCATCAGCCTCCGGCTGCCCGAGGCGCTGAAGGCCAGCGTCGAGAAGGCCGCGGCGAACGAGGGAGTTTCCGTCAACAGCTGGTTGATCCGGGCGATCGCACGCGGCGTCGAGAGCCGCCCCCGCCACGGACGCCGGCTCACCGGCTACGGCCAGAGCTGAAAGGAACGACCATGGAGAAGACTTTCGACACACCCGGCACGCTCGCGCTCGAGCTGCGGCTGCCGTCCGGCGAGATCCTCGTCGAGACGGCCGACGCGACCGAGACGCACGTGGAGCTGACGGCCTCGAACGAGGCGGGCGAGGAGCTCATCCGGGATTCGCGGATCGAGCTCCGCGACGGCGGCGGCCGCCAGGTCGTCTTCGTCGAGGTGCCCGAGCGGAAAGGCTGGGGGATCACCTGGGGCCGCGGGCCGGAGGTGCGGATACGCGTCCGCTGCCCGCACGGCGCCGGCCTCGAGGTGGCGACCGCGTCCGCCGACGTCTCCGCCCGCGGCCGCTTCGGCGGCACCGGCGTCAAGACCGCGTCGGGCGACGTCGAGATCGAGCACGCCGGAAACGGCGCGGTGATCAAGACAGCGAGCGGCGACGTCACGATCGAGTCGGTGGCGGGCGCCGCCGACGTCCACACGGTCTCGGGCGACCAGCAGCTCGAGCAGGTCGACGGGATCGCCACGCTCCGGTCCGTCTCCGGCGACATCGAGGTCCGCGACGCGCGCGGCGACGTCCACTCGAACTCCGTCTCTGGCGATCATCAATTCGACGCAGTCGCGGGCGACGTCCAGGCGCAGAGCGTCTCCGGCGACGTCCGGATCGGCGTCAGGCGCGGGCTTCGCGTCCACGTCGACGCGACGACCGTGAGCGGCTCGATGAGCTCGGAGCTCGACCTCGACAACGCCGCGCCTGCGTCCGAGGGCCGGGTGATCGAGATCCGCGCCAAGACCGTCAGCGGCGACGTCCGCATCGTCCGCGCTGCCGCGCTCCCCGATTCCCCGTCAGATCTGACCGCACAGGAGGTGCAGGCATGAACCACGTCAAGTGGGACTCCCCCCGCGACGACCGCGACGGCCCTGCGGAGATCCCGCCGGCGTCCACGCGCAGGAACGAGCCGGTGCGCCGGGACAGCGACGTGTTCGCGGTGGCGTTCTCCGACAAGACCGGCCGGCGAGTCCACCCGTTCTAGCTCGCCAGGGGGTTGCCGGCGGCGGGGGAGGCTCGATCCTCCCCCGCCGCGGACTCGTTTCGCTACCTCTTGCTGACCTGGACGAGGCGCCGTGTCGAGACGCCCGCGAGCAGGTTGTCGCCCGGCTTGCGAGCGCGGACGAACATCACGACCGCGCCGGGCCCGAGCGGAAGCGCCGAGGTCGGCTGGAAGATGATCTCCGCGATACCAGCGGTGCCGGTGATCGCCTCGGGTGCGGGGCGGATCCAGCCGTACGGGAGCGCGATCGCGTAGACGAGCGCGCCGCGGACCGGCGTGCCCTTCGTCGTCGTCACCTTGAAGCGGCCGACGAACGCCGAGCGCGACGTCAGCACGCGCGGGTCGAACGTCACGTTCGAGATCAGCAGCCGTTCCGGAGGAGCGACGTCGGCGACCGACACGGACGTGCCGCCGCCACCGCCGCCACCGGTGGCCGTCACGACGGCGGTCGGGGCACTCGTCACCGTAGACGCGCCCTTGTCGTTACGTGCCGTCACGCTCGCGCGGAGCGTGTGACCGATGTCGGCCGTGCGGACGCCGTAGGTCTGGCCGGTCGAGCCGGCGATCGTCGAGCAGCCCGAACCGTTCACGTCGCAGCGCTGCCACTGGTAGGCGTATCCGGTCGGGGAAGCCGTCCACGTCCCGTTGCTGACCGCCAGCTCCTCGCCGACCTTGGCCGTGCCGCCGATCGCCGGAAGGACGGTGTTCGCGGGAGCCGTGTTCGCCGAGACCGGGCCGACGCCCTTCGAGTCCGCCGTCGCCTTGCCGTCGGCGTTGTACGCGGTCACGTCGACCTTGATCGTGTGGCCGATGTCCGCGCGCACGGGCACGTACGTCTTCGACGTCGCGCCCTTGATCGCGACGCAGTTCGTGCGGTCCGGCGGTTCGCAGCTGCTCCACTGGTAGGTGTACCGCGTCGGGTTGCCCGTCCACACGCCGACGTTCGCGGTGAGGGTCGAGCCAACGCGCGGCGTCCCCTCGACGGTCGGCTGGGACACCTCTTTCGGCGCAGCGGCCGTCCGGGCCGGCGCAGAGGCCGTGAATCCACCGAGCAGCGCGAGAGCCGTCGCGAGCAGGGCGAGCGCCAGCACTCCCAGCCTCGTTCGATGCTTCGCCATCTCCATACCCCCTGAGATCGTGGTGCTTTAGGGGTTAGGACGTCGGATACGTTGCGAAAGTTGTAAACGAGGTGGGCCGTGAAGGATTCGAACCTTCGACCTTGGGATTAAGAGTCCCCTGCTCTACCAACTGAGCTAACGGCCCGCGGGGCGTGCGGCTGCGTAGTGTAGCCACGTGTGAAGGTCCTGTCGGTCGTCGGGAATCGCCCCCAGTTCATCAAGTCCGCGCCCCTCTCCGTCGCGCTGCGCGCGGCCGGGATCGACGAGGTCGTGCTCCACACCGGCCAGCACTGGGACCCGGGGATGTCGCAGGTCTTCTTCGACGAGCTCGGGATCGCAGAGCCGCGCTACCGGCTGGACGTGCGCGCGCCGGATCCGGAGCGGATGGCGCCAGGGATCCGCGACGCGGTCGAGCGCGAGCGGCCCGACTGGGTGCTCGTCTACGGCGACACGAACACGACGCTCGCCGGGGCCGAGGCGGCAGGCGCCGTCCCGGTCGCGCACGTCGAGGCCGGCCTCCGCAGCTTCGACCTCTCGATGCCGGAGGAGCGGAACCGGATCGCCGTCGACCGGATCGCGGCCCTCCTCCTCTGCCCGGACGAGCGCTCGGCCGCCCAGCTCGAGCTCGAGGGCGTGCCGGGCCGCCGGGAGATCGTCGGCGACGTGATGGCCGACGCGACGCGCCTCTTCGCGCCGATCGCGCGAGCGCGCTCGCAGATCCTCGACCGCTGGGAGCTCGAGCCCGGAAGCTACGTCGTCGTCACCGTCCACCGCGAGGCCAACGTCCAGCCCGGCCGGCTGCGCCGCATCGTCGAGGGGCTCGACCGGCTCGAGGAGACGATCGTCTTCCCCGCCCACCCGCGCACCCGCGCCGCGATCGAGGCGGCCGGCCTCGGCGTCCGCCTGCACGAGCCGCTGGGCTACCTCGACTTCTCCGCGCTCGCCTCGCAGGCGCGCGTGATCCTGACCGACTCCGGTGGACTCCAGAAGGAGGCGTACTGGTACGGCGTCCCGTGCGTGACCATGCGTCCGTCGACCGAGTGGGTCGACACGATCGAGGCGGGCGCGAACGTGCTCGTCGACGACGACCCCGACGCGATCGAGGGCGCGGTGGCGGCCGCGAGCTTCCCGCCGGAACCGCCGCAGCTCTACGGCGACGGCCACGCCTCCGAGCGGATCGCCGCCGCTCTGTACGCTTAGCCGCTGGCTATGGGCTGGGATGTCGCAATCGTGGGGGCGGGCTACGTCGGCGTGCCGCTGGCGCAGACGTTCGCGGATGCAGGCAGCCGCGTCGTCCTCGTCGACGTCGTGCAGGAGACCGTCGACGCGCTCAACCGCGGCGAGAGCCACATCAAGGACGTCTCCTCCGAGCAGCTGCGGCCGCTGGTCGAGTCGGGCGCGATCACCGCGACGACCGACTACGACGCGATCGGCGAGGCCGACGCGGTCCTGATCGCGCTGCCGACGCCGCTCTCCAAGCAGCGGGAGCCCGACCTCTCGATCGTGATCGGCGCCGTCGAGCAGCTCGCGCCGCGCGTGCAACCCGGCCAGCTGATCGTGCTCGAGTCGACGACGTACCCGGGGACGACGCGCGAGGTCGTCCAGCCGATCCTCGAGGCGGGCGGCCGCACGGCGGGTGAGGACTTCTTCCTCGCCTACTCGCCGGAGCGCGTCGATCCCGGCAACGAGCGCTACACGACGAAGACGACGCCGAAGATCGTCGGCGGGGTCACGCCCGCATGCACGGAGCGCGCCGCGGCCTTCTACCGCAAGGCGATCGACGAGGTGCACACCGTCTCGACGCCCGAGGCGGCCGAGCTGACGAAGCTCCTCGAGAACATCTTCCGCTCGGTCAACATCGCGCTCGTCAACGAGCTCGCGCAGCTCTGCGAGCGGATGGGGATCGACGTCTGGGAAGTCGTGGACGCGGCGGCGACGAAGCCGTTCGGCTTCATGTCGTTCAAGCCCGGCCCCGGCCTCGGCGGCCACTGCATCCCGATCGACCCCTTCTACCTGACGTGGAAGGCGCGCGAGTTCGACTTCACGACGCGCTTCATCGAGCTCGCCGGCGAGGTCAACCAGAACATGCCGTACTACTGCCGCTCGCTCGTCTCGCAGGCATTGAACCACGGCGCGCAGAAGTCGCTCTCCGACGCGAAGATCCTCGTCCTCGGCGTCGCCTACAAGGCGGACATCGGCGACATGCGGGAGTCGCCCGCGGTCAAGCTGATCGAGCTGCTGCGGACGGGGGGCGCCGACGTCGCCTACCACGATCCCTACGTCCCCGAGTTCGAGGAGCACGGACTCTCGATGAGCTCCGTCGCGCTCGAACCCGGCGCGTACGACGCGGTCGTGATCGTGACGGCACACTCGTCGGTCGACTACGCGAAGCTCGTCGAGGACGCAGGCGTCGTCGTCGACTTCCGCAACGCGACGAAGGGCGCCGCGCGGGACGGCAAGGTCTGGACACTGTGATCGTGGCTCGGCCGGCAGCACTTGGCGGCCTCGGCCGAACCACGCGCGTCGGCCTCGCCGGTCTCGGCTACTGGGGCCCGAACCTCGCTCGCAACTTCGACGAGCTCGCCGAGCTGACGTGGCTCTGCGACCTCGATCCCGATCTGCGCGCGCGGTTCTCGCAGCGCTACCCACAGGCCCGCATGACCGCCGATTTCGGCGAGATGCTGGCTGACCCGGAGCTCGACGCCGTCGTCGTCGCGACGCCGGTGCCGACCCACTACGCGCTCTCGAAGCAAGCGCTCGAGGCGGGCAAGCACGTGCTGGTCGAGAAGCCGCCGGCGATGCGCGCGGCCGAGATGGAGGAGATGGTCGCCCTCGCCGAGGAGCGCGACCTCGTGCTGATGCCCGGTCATCTCCTGCTCTACCACCCGGGCGTGAAGAAGCTCAAGCACCTCGTCGACTCGGGCGAGCTCGGCGACGTGCTCTGCGTCTACGGGAACCGCCAGAACCTCGGGATCGTGCGAACGAACGAGAACGCGCTCTGGTCGCTCGGCGTGCACGACCTCTCCGTCATCCTCTACCTCGTCGACGAGGATCCGGTGGAGGCGGTCGCCCACGGAAACGCGTTCCTGACGCCCGGGGTCGAGGACGTCGTCTTCTGCTACCTCCGCTTCCCTTCCGGCAAGATCGCGCACATGCACCTGTCGTGGCTCGACCCGCACAAGATGCGCAAGCTCACCGTCGTCGGCCGCGAGAAGATGGTCGTCTTCGACGACATGGAGCTCGAGCGCAAGGTGACGATCTACGAGAAGGCGCCGTGGAAGCGCGCCGAGACCTACGGGGAGTGGCAGACGCGCTCGGGCGACATCTCGATCCCGAAGATCGCGACGGACGAGCCGCTCAAGCTCGAGTGCCAGACGTTCCTCGCCCTCGTCGCCGGCGAGGGCGACCGGGTCAAGGTCGCGCGGGACGGGGCCCGGGTCGTGGGCGCGCTCGAGCGGCTGACGGAGTCGCTGCGTGGCTGAGATCCACCCGAGCGCGATCGTCCACGAGGGCACCGTCCTCGGCGAGGGCGTGAAGGTGCTCGAGGGCGCCGTCGTCGGCAAGCAGCCGTCGCTCTCCCCGCGCTCGACCGCGAAGCGCGAGGCGCTGCCGCCGACCGTGATCGGCGACGGGACGATCGTCTCGACCGGCGCGATCGTCTTCGCCGGGTCGACGATCGGGGCGCGCGTGATCCTCGGCGACCAGTCGTGCGTTCGCGAGCGCGTCGAGATCGGCGACGACGTCGTCGTCGGGCGTGGCTCGCTCGTCGAGAACGACACGACGATCGGCGCGCTGACCAAGATCCAGGCGGACGCGTACATCACGGCCTACTCGACGCTCGAGGAGAACGTCTTCATCGCCCCCTGCGTCGTGACCACGAACGACAACTACATGGGGCGCACCGAGAAGCGGCACGCGCTCGTCAAGGGTCCGACGATCCGCCGCGGCGCACGCATCGGTGGCGGTGCGATCCTCTGCCCCGGGGTCGAGATCGGCGAGGAGGCGTTCGTCGGCGCGGGCGCGGTCGTGATCGGGGACGTCCCGCCTCGCAAGCTCGTCGTCGGGAACCCCGCGCGCGTCCTGCGCGACGTCCCCGACGAGGAGCTGCTCTAGCTCTTGGCGTAACTGAGCCGGTACGCGCCCGCGCCCGGGTGGGACGCCTTCAGCTCGAGGAAGTAGAAGCCGCTGAGCGGCGCGCGGTAGGTGAGGCGCTGCTGCGCGTCGACGCGCGTCGACTGCGCGGCCCGGAAGGCGAGCGGTACGCGGAGGCCCTCGACGCCGGTCGTTCCGGGCTTCCACAGGACGAGCCGCGCCTCGACGAGCGCCGGCCCGCGCAGGCGCGCGAACAGCCGCTGCCCCGCGTCGAGCCGGATCTTGTAGACGTCGATCTGGTCGTCCCAGTAGTCGAGCGTCGCGTCGATCGTCCGGGTCGAGCCGTAGAGCGGGTGGGCCCAGGGGCCGGCGTCGTCGTTCGACTCGTAGCCGTCGGGTTGGGGCAGCGTTCCGGAGGCAGCCTCGAGCGCGGCGGTCACGTCGAGCTTGCCCCAGCCCGTGTAGGCGTCGCGGTGGGCCGGGCACGCGGCGCAGCCGTTGTCGGCGGTCGCGTCGAGCGCGGACCGCTCGAGCAGGGTCGTGACCTGCTCGGGGCGCAACGCCGGGTTCTCGCCGAGCAGGAGGGCGGCGGCGGCGGCGACCTGCGGCGCGGCGAAGGACGTCCCGCGTGCGAGCCGGAACTCCCTCGGGCCGCAATCGGAGTAGCCCTGGTTCGCGCAGCTCGGCCGCTCCGCGGTGACGGCGAACGGCAGCGTCGAGAAGATCGCGCGGCCGGGCGCCGAGATGTCGTTGTAGATCGCGTCACGGTTCGAGAAGGCCGGCACCGACCCGTTCTCGAGGTACGCGCTCACGCCGAGCACGTGCGGGAGGGCGGCCGGGTAGTGGGCGTAGCTCCACGGGGTCGCGGGCGACTGCGGCCCGTTGCCGACCGCGGCGACGACGACCGCCCCTTTCGAGTAGGCGTATTCGACGGCCGCCTGCTCGAGCGGCGAGTAGGTGTCGAGCTTCGCGTTCAGCGGATCGCGGACCCCGCCGAGGCTGAGGTTGACGACGCGCGCGCCCTGGTCGACCGCCCAGCGGATCGCCTGCACCTCGGCGAGGAGGGGCACCGTCCCGTCGGGCCGCACGACCTTCGCGACGACGAGCTGCGCCGAGAACGCGAGGCCCGCGATGCCCTCGTCGTTGTCGGTCGCCGCCGCGATCTCGCCGGCGATGAAGGTCCCGTGGCCCTGCACGTCCTCGAGCGCGGTGCCGCCGACGAAGCTCTTCCAGGCGACGACCCGGCCGAGGAACTCCGGATGCTTGCCGTCGATCCCGGAGTCGATCACGGCGACGCGCACGGTTGCGAGCTTCGGGCGGACGGCCCAGAAGTCGTAAGCACGGTCCTGGGCCAGGTACCACTGGCGCGGCGCGAGCGGGTCGGTCGGGTCGAAGGCGAGGCGTCTCGTCCGATCGAGCCGCTCGACGAACCCGACCCCGGGGAGCGACGCGAGGCCGCGCGCGGTGGCGCGGCGGACGACGAGCGCGCGGCCGGGAATGATCACCCGGGCCGGGGCGATCGCGGCACGAACGCGCGCGAGCGACGCGCCGTTGGCGACGCCGACCGCGAACTCCCCCGCCCGGACCGAACCCGGGGCGACGAGCGCGACGACCACGGCTGCCAGGACGGCTCGCCGCGTCATGCGATCTGGCGCACCGGCGAGACTCCGGCGACGAGACCGTTGCCCGGCGCGTAGCGGGCCCGGTAGGCGCCCGTCGTCAGCTTGGCCGCAGCGGCGAAGCTCCCCGACGCGTCGACCGGGGCCGTCGCGATCGTCGTCCACGCGGTCCCGTCCTGCCGCTGGATCTCGACGACGGCACTCCCGACGACCGGGTTGACGGTGCCGCCCGCGCCGCCGAAGCGGACGACCGGGGCGACCGGGACGCTGATGGTGGCGCCCGCGGCCGTTCCGGCGAGCAGCCGATACGGGGTCGTCACGGTCGGTCTGACCGTGACCGAGAACGTCCCGTCGACGGTCGGGGCGACGGGCCCGACGTTCTGCCAGAAGACCCCCGCGCGCTGCTGGAGCGTGACGACCGGCACACCGCGCGCGACCCCGGTGATCTGGCCGGCCGAGCCGTAGGCGATCGGCGACGGTCGCGTGAGCGAGAGCAGCCCGACCGTGAACCAGGTCGAGCGGAGGTCGAGCAGCCTGCGGAGATCGGAGCCCGTCGCGGTGATCTGCCCGAGCGTGCCGACCGCCGTGACCGTCTTCACACGGCCGGACGTACCGGCGACGGTCTCCAGGTCGAGCAGCTGCCCCGGCGCCTTCAGCGCTTTCGCGATCCTCGACGCGTCGAGCACCACCGGCCCCCAGTCGTGGTAGGGCGAGAGCGTGTCGTAGGGATCAGGGACGGAGACGAGGTACGGCACCGGCTTCGCGCCGGCGAACACCTCGGTCACCGCGGCCGTTCGCCCGCCCGAGGACGAGGAGAAGAGCGTGCTCGCGACCTGGCCGTTGTAGAGCAGCACCTGGCCCGCGGTCGCGTCGACGGCGGCATTCGTCTGGGGCTTCTCCGCGGCGACGCCGCCGTAGACCTGGCTACGCGTGTCGGCGTAGACGTCGTACGCGCGCGCGGCGGCGCGGTTCGAGAGCGCGTACGAGCGCGCAGCGACGGCCTGGGCCTCGAGCGCGGCCGGCGCCCAGCTCGACGGCATCTCCGAGGGGACGACGCCCTTGAGGTAGGCCTCGAGCGGGACGATGTCGACGGCCTGGAGCTTGCCCTTCACGACCGTGACCTGGATCGTGCCGCGATACGGATGGTCGAGCGCGAGCGGCGCCGCCCCCGGAATGAACGAGAGCGGCGGCTCGAGCGGCTCGGGCGCGAGACCGTCCGGCAGCTTGACCTTGAGGCCCGGGCCGAGCGCGATCGTCCCCGGAGCGAGCTCGTGCCTCGTTCCGGTCCCGTCGAGGACGCGCCACGGCGTCGTCGAGCTCAGCTTCAGGCTCTTCTTTCCCTCCGTGAGGAGGACGCGGATCTTGGTGACGGGTGCGGGGCCGAGGGTTGTGCCCGGGTAGTAGTGCGCGAGGATCTGGTCGTAGGTGAAGCCGTGCTTCGCGTACCCGTAGGCGCCCCACTGGCTCATGCCGATCCCGTGGCCCCAGCCGTGCCCGCTGATCAGGAATGTCGTCCCCGAGTTGCCGGTCGTCGTTGT
>DAISLG010000002.1:21241-34953 GCA_036820565.1 Gaiellaceae bacterium
CGTCGTCGATCCGGTCGAAGGCGGCCCCGTTCGGCCCAGGAGCACGGCCGAAGCGGAGCCGGAGAGCCCCAGGGCGAGCATGGCTGCGCCTAGCAGCGCGCGGCGGAGCATGCGGCCGAGGGTAGCGGAGCCTCCCGCCGGCGGCCGCTTTCTTTACAGATTCAAAATCACCTCGATTGCGGGACGTTTCCACCATCGCCCGAACGGAGACCCACGCTCCAGCCCGTGGACACGCCGACGACCCAGATCCTGCCGCCTCGGTACCGCTCGCCCCAGCCCGTGGGCCAGGGCGGCATGGGCGAGATCTACCGCGCGACCGACGACACGCTCGGTCGCGCGGTCGCCGTGAAGGTGCTCGCCGAGCGCTTCGCGCGGGACGAGTCGTTGCGCGAGCGGTTCACGCGCGAGGCGCTCGCGGCAGCGAGGCTCTCCGGCGAGCCGCACACGGTCACGATCTTCGACGTCGGCGAGTGGAACGAGCGGCCGTTCATCGTGATGGAGTACCTCGCCGGGGGGTCGCTCGAAGACACGATCCGCAAGGACGGCGTCGTGCCCGCGGGTCAGGCGATCACCTGGCTCGAGCAGGCCGCGTCCGCGCTCGACGCGGCGCACCGGCACGGTGTCGTCCATCGCGACGTGAAACCGGGCAATCTGCTGCTCGACCGGAACGGCTCGATCCACGTGGCCGACTTCGGGATCGCGAGCGCGGCCGGGCTCGACTCGATGACGCAGCCCGGCACCGTCCTCGGCACCGCCGGCTACCTCTCGCCGGAGCAGGCGAGCGGCGACAGGGCGACGCCCGCCAGCGACCGGTACGCGCTCGCGATCGTCGCCTTCGAGCTCCTCGCCGGGCGGCGCCCCTTCGAGGCGGAATCGCCGACGGCCGAGGCGGCCGCGCACATCCACGCGGAGATCCCGTCGGTCTGCGACCGCAAGGCCGAGCTCCCGTGCGAGCTCGACCCGGTCTTCGCGCGGGCGCTCGCCAAGGATCCCGGCGCGCGCTACGACACCTGCGAGGAGTTCGTCGCCGACCTCCGCCACACCCTGCACGAGGCGGCCGGCAAGACGGGCGAGCTCGCGCCCGTTCCGACGGCGGTGACAGTGCGAACCCCGCCGGCGCGGGGCGCCCCGCTGCCGTGGCTTCCCCTACTCCTCGGCGCGGCCGTCCTCGGCGGCCTCGTCCTCGCCTTCGCCCTGACCCGCGGTGGCGGGAAGCCGGCCCCGGCCCCGAAGGCGCAGACGCTCGTGAAGACGGTGACCGCGCAGGGGACGACGGTCGTCACGACCGTGCCGGCGCCGACGACACCGACGACGGCGCCTGCTCCTCCCTCGGGCGCGAGCGGAACCGCGCTCACCGACCAGGCGACCGGGCTGATCCGCCAGGGCCGCTACACCGAGGCGCTCCCGATCGCCCAGCAGGCGCTCGCGAAGCTCGAGGGGACGGGCCAGGCCTACGAGGCCTACGCGAACTACGACGCCGGCACGTCGCTGGTCGCCCTCGGCCGCTGCGCCGAGGCGCTCCCGTATCTCGCCGCCTCCGAGGCGATCCAGGGCCCGCGGAAGGAGATCGACCGCGACCGTAAGCGCTGCCGGGAGTAGCTACGCGAGCCGGGCGGCGTACTGCTGCTCGTAGTACGCGCGGTAGTCGCCGGACTTGATCGGCTCCCACCAGTCGCGGTTCTCGCGGTACCACTCGACCGTCTCGGCGAGCCCGCCCGAGTCGAACGAGTGCCGCGGACGCCAGCCTAGATCCATCACCTTCTGGGCGTCGACCGCGTAGCGGCGGTCGTGCCCCGGGCGGTCGGCGACGCGCCGGACGAGGTCGGGGCTCGCACCGGTGAGGTCGAGGATCCGCCGAACGACCTCCATGTTCTCGCGCTCCTGGCCGCCGACGTTGTAGACGTTGCCCTGCTCTCCCCGGCGCAGGACCAGGTCGATCGCGGCGCAGTGATCGTCGACGTGGAGCCACTCGCGGCTCTGGCGCCCGTCGCCGTACACGGGCAGCTGCTCGCCGTCGAGGGCGTTCGTGATGAAGAGCGGCAGGAACTTCTCCGGGTACTGGCGCGGGCCGTACGTGTTCGCGCCGCGGGTGATCAGGGCGTCGGCGTCGTAGGTGCGGACGTAGGCGAGCACCTGGAGGTCGCCGCCCGCCTTCGACGCCGAGTACGGGCTCGACGTCCTGATCGGCGACTCCTCGGTGGCGGTGCCGCCGCCCTCCATGTCGCCGTAGACCTCGTCCGTCGAGACCTGGAGGTGCCGGATGCCGTGCTCGCGCGCGTGATCGAGCAGCACCTGCGTCCCGAGGACGTCGGTGAGGATGAAGTCCGCCGGCCCGATGATCGAGCGGTCGACGTGCGACTCGGCCGCGAAGTTCACGATCGCGTCGCAGCCTCGCGCCGCGGCAGCGACGGCTTGCGGGTCGCGGATGTCGCCCTCGTGGAAGTCGTGCGGGACGCCCTCGAGGTTCGCACGGTTCCCCGCATAGGTGAGCTTGTCGAGGACGGCGACCTCGTCGCCCTGGACGGCGAGCAGCCGGCAGAAGTGGGAGCCGATGAATCCGGCGCCGCCTGTCACGAGCACACGCATCGGCGCACAGGCTACCGTGCGCGCGCGTGCCGATTCTCCCCCGCAGCCGCAAACGCCGGATCGTCACGGCACTCGTCGTCGTGGCAGCGGCTGCGCTCTTCACGTGGGAGTGGACGGCGGCACCGCGCGTGAAGATCGACCCTCAGGTCGAGCGCCGGCTGCAGGAGGTGCACGGGCATCCGCTCTACCTCGGCCGGAGCTTCGAGGGGCTCCCGCTCCGGTCGGTGACGCCGTTCCGCTACAGCGACTGCAAGCCGGGCCTCCCGGCCAGGAAGGCGTGCGACACGCTCGTCGTCGAGGGCGGGCACGTGAGCGGAACCGATCCGGAGCAGGTCAGCCGGGCGGCGAAGCACCTGCGCCGAGTCGGCGCAGGCACTCGCTGAGCCCCTCGCGCCAGTGCGGAAGGGTCGGAGCGCCCTTCTCGCTGCGCAGCACCGAGTAGGCGGGGCGGGGGGCCGGGCGGCCGAGCTCCGCCGTCGTGATCGGGCGAACTCGACAGTCGATGCCCGCCTCCTCGAAGATCGCCCCGGCGAGCTCGGCCCAGCTCGCGTCGCCGGCGGCGGCGAGGTGCCAGATCCCGAATGGCCGCTCGACGAGCTCCCGGACGGCCTCGGCGAGATGACCCACGTAGGTCGGCGCGGTGCGCTGGTCCGAGACGACAGCGACCTCGTCGCGCTCCGCGCCGAGCCTGAGCATCGTGCGGACGAAGTTGTGGCCGGTGGGGCCGAAGAGCGCCGACGTCCGGACGATCCAGGCACGCTCGCCGGCGGCGGCCTCGCCGTGCAGCTTGGTGCGGCCGTACGCCGACTGCGGATTCGGCGCGTCCGACTCCACGTACGGCTCCGACTTGCGCCCGTCGAAGACGTAGTCGGACGAGAAATAGACGATCGGCGCGCCGAGCGCGGACGCGTGCGCGGTTCCGCCGACGTTCACGACAGCCGCGCCCTGCGGGTCGTCCTCGGCGCCGTCGACGTCCGCCCAGGCGGCCGCGTGCAGGACGAGGTCGGCCTCGTACGACGCGGGGTTGGCCACGTCCCAGTCGGCGCGCGTGAGCGCCGCCGCCTGCGGGAAGGCTTCCTGGAGCGCGGTGCCGAGCTGGCCGCCCGCGCCCGTGATCAGGACGCGGCGTCGCGATCCGACAGGATCGGCGATCTCGTGCTCCAGATGTCGGCGACGCGCGGATCGTTCCAGGGGATTCCGTGCTCGTCGGGGTCGGCCGGGTCGTACTCCTCGGTCACGAGGTAGCAGAAGAGGCAGTCCGTCAGCGCCTCGTAGCCGTGTGCGTGGCGGCCGGGGATGTAGATCGCGGCGGGGTTGTCGTCGCCGATGTCCTCGGTGAACGTCTCGCCGCTCGCCCGGTCCAGCACGACGACCCGGACCGTCCCCTCGAGGCAGGCGAAGAGGTCGTCCTGGCCGCGCTCGTGATAGTGGAGCGCGCGGATGACGCCCTTGCGCGAGCGCGCGACGTTCGCCTGGCGGATCGGCTTCGGGAGCGCGCTCGCACGGGCGAGCTCCGAGAACCAGCCGCGCTCGTCCTCGTGCCGCCGCAGCGGGAACCGCTCGACGCCCTCGATCATTTGTTCACGCCGGTGTCGTCGATCAGGCGGCCGACGTCGGCCAGGTCCTGCCAGTGCTTCCCGCCGTCGTGCCACCAGCCCTCGACCCGGTGCACGGTCAGGTCGCCGCGCTGGGCGTAGACGCGGTTGACGTCGGTGATCTCGAGCTCGCCGCGGCTCGACGGCTCGAGCCCGTCGATGATCTCGAAAACGTCGGGCGGGAAGCAGTAGAGCCCGACGACCGCGTCGTTCGAGGGAGGACTGTCATAGCGCTTGTCGACCACGCCCGCCTTCTCGACGATGTCCGCGACGCCGCCGTCCTCGCCGTAGACGACGACGCCGAAGTTCTCGGGATCGGGAACGTCCTTGACGAAGACCTGCGCGCCGGAGTCCCAGCCGCGAATCGCCCCTGCGTGGGCGTGCTCGAAGATGTTGTCGCCGAGGCAGACGACGAGCGGCTCCCCGGCGGCGAAGTCGCGCGCCATCCCGACGACCTGCGCGATCCCGCCCGGCTCGACCTGCACCTTGTAGGTCAGATCGAGCTCGAGCAGCGGCTCGCCGGTCGCGCGGGCCTTCACGCGCCCGTCGCCGAGCAGATCGATGAAGTCGCCGGCGTGGCTCTGGCCGGTGACGATCAGGACCTGGGTGATCCCGGCACGCTCGAGCAGCTGGAGCGGGTAGTAGACCATCGGCCAGTGTCCGACCGGAAGCAGGTGCTTGTTCGTGACCCGCGTCAGCTCCGCGAGGCGTGTGGCCGTGCCGCCGGCGCAGATGAGTCCTCTCATGCCGCCGCGGATCCTACTCCGGGCGCGACGCGCCGTCCGCGTACAGCGGCCGCCCCCGTGATCCCGGCGAGCACCGAGATCGCCGCGACGAACGCCCACATCGTGTTGTCGCCGAAGTTGCCGCGCACCTGGAGCCCGAGGAACGGCCCGAGCGCCCACGCGACCGCCCACGAGCTGCCGAAGAACCCCATGTACGCGCCGCGGATGTCGACCGGCGCGAACGCCGCGACCGCGGCCTGCGACGTCGGGATCCACAGCATCTCCCCGATCACGAAGACGAAGATCACGAGCGCGACCACGGGGATCGCCGCGCTCAGGCCGAGCAGCAGGAACGGCAGCCCCATCAGCGGCATGGCGATCCCGAGCTTGACCGACCCAGGCATCCGCGCGGTCCAGCGGATCAGGCGGAGCTGGACGAGCGTCACGAGCAGCGGGTTGACGATCACGAGAAAGCCCCACGTCGAGGGCGAGAGGCCATACGAGGTCGTCAGCGAGATCGGCAGGAGCGTCTCGAACGCGACGTAGGTCATCGACGCGAGCACCGAGGAGCCCATGAAGAGGAGGAATGCACGGTCGCGGCGGATCACCGCGAACGATCCCCGCTCGGGTGGGGACTCAGGCGCGTAGGCGCCGGTTCGAGGGATGAACCGGTGGGCGAGCACGAAGCCGAGCGCGGAGAGGACGGCGACACCGGCGAAGAAGATCTGCCAGCTGTGCGCGACGAGCAGCAGGCCGCCGATCGGAGGGCCGAGCGTGACTCCGAGGTTGGCCGCGACGCGGACCGACGCGTAGCCCGCCTCGTGGCGGTCAGGGGGAACGAGGTCCGCGACCATCGCCGAGTCGGCCGCGCCGCCGATCGCGCCGAGCGACGGGGCGAGCGCGCCGAGCGCCATCCCCGCATACAGGTGCCTGCCGACGGCGAGGAATCCGAGGAGCATCAGCGTCTGTGCGCCCCAGCCGGTCAGGATCAGCGGCCGCCGCCCGACATGATCCGAGACGTGCCCCGAGAGGTAGCCGGTGCCCGCGGCGAGCAGGGCCCCGACGAGGTACGTGAGGCCGAGCTGGGTGTCGGTCGCGTGCAGGTACGTCTTCGCCCAGATCCCGACGAACGTCCAGGCCGCGGCGCCGGCAACCGAGCCGGCCACGGCGACGGCGAGCACCGGATGGAGCGCGCGCTCGACCTCGCCGCCCCAGACGAGGCGGAAGAGACGGGGGGTGATCCTCACGCTGCCGAGGCTACCGAGACGGGGCGGGCGCCCCGGCGCCACGGTCAGTGCAGGAGCACGAGGACGGAGAAGATCCCGCCGAGGGCAACCAAAATGCGCATGGGTCGAGCGTAATGCCACGATGTACGCCGCCCGTGATCGACTGATTAAGAAAGCGTTAGGTTTGGCTCGTGCTCCGCCGCTCCTGCCTCGCCGTCCCCGGATCGAGCCCGAAGATGCTCGCCAAGGCCGCGAGCCTTCCCGCCGACCAGGTCTTCCTCGACCTCGAAGACTCGGTCGCCCCCGGGCAGAAGTCGGACGAGGCGCGCCAGAACGTCGTCGACGCGCTCGCACAGGAGTGGGCTGCCGGGACGCTGGTCGTCCGCGTCAACTCCGTCGACACGCCGTACTGCTTCCAGGACCTCGTCTACGTCGTCTCCCGCGCAGGAGCTCGAATCGACTGCGTGATGGTGCCGAAGGTCGAGGACGCCACGCACCTGCACTTCGTCGACCACCTGCTGACGCAGCTCGAGGCGATGCACGGCCTCGAGCGCCGGATCGGGCTCGAGGCGCAGATCGAGACCGCCCGCGGGATCGTGAACGTCGAGCGCATCGCGCGCGCCTCGACGCGGCTCGAAACGCTGATCTTCGGGCCCGGCGACTACGCCGCGTCGGTCGGCGTCCCCCAGCTCTCCGTCGGGATGATCGAGGCGGACTATCCCGGCGACCAGTGGCACTACGTCCTCTCGCGGATCGTGACGACGGCGCGCGCGTTCGGCCTCCAGGCGATCGACGGGCCGTACTCGCAGATCCACGACCTCGACGGCTTCCGTGAGTCAGCGCGCCGCTCGAAGCTGCTCGGCTTCGACGGGAAGTGGGCGCTCCATCCCGGCCAGATCGAGCCCTGCAACGAGATCTACACGCCCGCGCAGGAGCAGTACGAGCGGGCCGAGCGGATCCTCGACGCGTACCGCGAGTCGACCGCCGCCGGCGTCGGCGCGGTCATGTTCGAGGGCGAGATGATCGACGAGGCCTCGCGGAAGATGGCGATGCAACTGGCCGAGCGCGGTCGCGCCTCGGGCCTCTCGCGCTCCGGCGGGTAGCTCCTCGCATTTCGTCACGCTTTCGACACACGGCGCACCGAGCCGCACGGTTACGATCGATGCGGGGAGGAGGCTGGCGACGCCTTTAGCGCGCGCGTACCTTAAAGGGACGCGGCCCGCTGCGGGCGATACTCGCCGAAGACCTCTTTCAGGGCGCCGCAGATCTCGCCGAGGCTCGCGTACTCCTTCACGGCTTCGAGGATCGCCGGCATCACGTTGTCGCCGCCGCGCGCGGCGTCGGCGAGCGGCTCGAGGTCGGCGCGGCCGCGCTCGACCGGCCGCGGTGGGGCGGCCGGGACCTGGAAGAAGTCCGGCTCCGGCTCGGGTTCGTCCGAGGCGAAGAGGTTGACGCCGACGACGGGTCGGTCGCGCGCGGCCCATGAGGCCTCGTCGATCGCACGCGCGTAGAAGCCCGACTCGATGCAGGCGACGGCGCCCCCCTGGTCAGCGACCTCCCCGATCAGCGTGTCTGCCGCGTGCTCGAGCCGGTCGGTCAGCTCCTCCACGTAGAACGAGCCGCCGAGCGGGTCGGCGGTGTCGCAGATGCCCGTCTCCTCCGCCAGGATCTGCTGCGTCCGGATCGCGATCCGCTGCGCCTTCTCGGTCGGGATCGCGATCGCCTCGTCGAAGCAGGAGAGCGCGAGCGACTGGACGCCGCCGCAGGTCGCGGCGAACGCCTGGAGCGCCGCCCGCACGATGTTCGACTCGGGCTCCTGCGCCGTCAGCACCGAGCCGCCCGTCTGCGTGTGCGTCCGCAGCTGCCACGAGCGCTCGTCCCGCGCGCCGAACCGCTCCTTCATCGTCCGCGCCCAGAGCCGCCGCAGCGCCCGGTACTTCGCGACCTCCTCGAAGAAGCTCATCTGCGTGTCGAAGATCCACGAGAGCCGCGGCGCGAACGAGTCGACGTCGATCCCACGGCCGACGACCTCCTCGACGTAGGCGATCGCATTCGCGACGCCGAACGCCATCTCCTGCACCGCGGTGCAGCCGGCCTCGCGCATGTGGTACCCGGACAGCGAGATCGCCTGCACGCGCGGCGTCTCGGCGGCGCACCACTCGATCAGATCGCCGGCGAGCCGCAGCGACGGGGCGGGTGGGTAGATGTAGGTGCCGCGCGCGACGTACTCCTTGAGCACGTCGTTCTGCGGGGTCGCGCGGATGCGGTCGCGCGGGACGCCCTGCGCGTCGGCGACGGCGACGTACATCGCGAGGACGACCGGGGCCGGCGCGTTGATCGTCATCGACGTCGAGACGGTGCCGAGGTCGATCCCGCCGAAGATCCGCTCCATGTCGGCGAGCGAGTCGACCGCGACGCCGACGCGCCCGACCTCGCCGTCGGCGCGTGGGTCGTCCGAGTCGAGACCCATCTGCGTCGGCAGGTCGAAGGCGAGCGAGAGCCCCGGCTGGCCGATCGAGAGCAGGTACCGGAACCGCTCGTTCGTCTCCTCGGCCGAGCCGAAGCCCGCGTACTGGCGGATCGACCAGGGCCGCGTCCGGTAGCCGTCCGGCCGCAGCCCACGCGTGAACGGGTACTTACCCGGCAGAGACGCCAAGCCCGGGCTCCGCCGCGCCGACGAGGCAGACCATCTTCCCGACGTGCTGGTTCTCGCGCATCGTCTGGTGCGCCTCGGGAACGCCCTCGAACGGGAGCGTCTTCCACAGGACGGGCTCGATCTTGCGCTGCATGATCAGCTCGTTCGCCTGCCAGGCCTGGTACGCGTTGCAGAAGTGCGAGCCGATGATCTGCTTCTGGCGCATCCAGAGATAGCGCACGTCGAAGTCGAGGTTGTAGCCGGAGGTCGCGCCGCAGATCACGATCTTGCCGAAGCTCTTGCAGACGAAGACGGAGGTGAAGAAGGTCGCCGAGCCGACGTGCTCGAAGACGATGTCGCAGTCGCGCCCGCCCGTGTGCTCGCGGATCACCTTGCCGAAGCGCTTGATGTCTTCCATGTTGTGGTCGCCGTCGACGTAGGCCAGGTCGAACTCGCGCCGGTCGATCACGGCGGTCGCGCCGAGGGCGCGCACGACGTCGGCCTTCTCGTCCGACGAGACGACCGCGATCGCGTTCGCCGAGTAGATCTTGCAGAGCTGGGTCGCCATCGCGCCGAGCCCGCCGCCCGCGCCCCAGACGAGGACATTCTGCCCCGCCTCGATCCCGGCCTGGTGGACGAGCATCCGGTAGGCGGTGAAGTAGACGAGCCCGTAGCTCGCGGCCTCCTCCCAGGTCAGGTGCGGCGGCTTGGGCAAGAGCTGCTGCGCCTGCACCTTGCAGTACTCGGCGAACGATCCCCACGACGTCTCGTAGCCCCAGATCTGCTGCTGGGCGCACGCGAGCGGGTCGTAGCCGTTGCACTCGGGGCACTGGCCGCACGACTGGTTGCAGTGGATCACGACCTCCTGGCCGACCTGCCAGCGCTTCACGTTCGAGCCGATCGCGGCGACGATCCCCGACGCGTCCGAGCCGGCGATGTGGAAGGGCAGCCCGCCGTTGAAGCGGAAGACCGAGACGGGCTCGCCGAGCGCTGCCCAGACGCCGTTGTAGTTCACGCCCGCGGCCATCACCTTGACGATCACCTCGTCCGCGGCCGGCGCGGGGATCTCGACCTCCTCGAGCTGGAACGACGTCGCCGGCTCACCGAAGCGGTCCTCGCGGATCGTCCACGCGCGCATCGTCGTCGGCAGCGCCTCCGTCTCGACGGGCGCGGGGATCGTCGTCGCCATCTGCGAAGTCTAAGTCCTGGTCCGGCGGCGGCCAAGCAGCTCGAGCGCGAGCAGCTCCAGGGCGAACGCGAGCCCGAGCCAGCCGATCCGAAAATGGAGCAGCGACCGCACGAAGATCGGGGCCACGATCAGCAGCACGTAGAGCCGGCGGTCGACCCAGGCGGGCGGCCGCAACGCGTGCGGGAGCCACTCCGAGACGGGCAGCCCGCGCAGGCGCGCCCGTACGCGGAGGGCGTCGAGGACGAAGTGCGCGAGCACGCCGACGAAGACGACCGCGGACTGGCCCTGGGAGCCGGCGACGTGGACGGAGACCACGCTCGCCGCCGCAAAGCCGAGGAGCAGCACGACGGCGACGGGCCCCGCCCGCCGCACTAGTCCGACCGCAGCGGCGACGGCGCGACGCGCACGATCCGCGCGACGCGTGGGGGGAGCCACCAGTTGTAGCGGCCGAAGAGCGCCATCAGGCTCGGCACGAGGATCGCCCGGATCAGGGTCGCGTCGACGAAGATCGCGACGGCGAGCCCGAGTCCGAACTCCTGGAGGCCGACGATCCGCCCGGCGACGAAGCCGGAGAACGCGGCGCACATGACGATCGCGGCGGCGGTGACGATCCGGCCGGTGCGCTCGAGCCCGTGGGCGACCGCCTCGGCGTTCGTCTCGCCCTCGTCCCAGGCCTCGCGCATGCGCGTGACGAGGAAGACCTCGTAGTCCATCGAGAGCCCGAACAGCATCGCGAACAGGAAGATCGGGATCCAGCCCTCGACCTGGCCGAACTGGTAGAGGCCGAGCAGGTCCTTGCCGACGCCCCACTTGAAGACGATCACGAGCATCCCGTAGCTCGCGCCGACCGAGAGCAGGTTGAGGATGACCGCCTTCAGCGGCAGGATCGCCGAGCGGAACGCGCGCATCAGCAGCAAATAAGTCAGCACGAGGACGGCAACCACGAGCCACGGGAAGTAGCGGTACGACTGGTCGAGGAAGTCGATCCCCTGCGGCGGCGCGCCGCCGGCCAACGCGTCGACCCCGGCCGGGAACGCCGCGCGCGGGATCAGGTCGCTCCGCAGCCGGCGCGCAAAGCGCTGGGCGGGCGCCTCCCCGTAGTCGTGGCGGCCCGCCGCGATCACCTGCGCGTAGCGGCCGCTCGGGTCGACGAAGCGGCCGCCGGGCGAGGAGAAGACGGAGACGATCTCCGGGTCGGAGCGGAGCTCGCGCACGAGCCGGCCGATCGCCGCCTGGGTCTCCGGAGCACGCACGTTCCCGCCGGGGCCCGAGTCGACGAGCACCTGGGCGGGAGCGGTCGCGCCGGGGCCGACGGCGGCACGCAGCGCGTCGAAGCCCTCGACCGACTGGATGTTCCGCGGGATCCCGAACGTGGAGCCCGGCGTCAGCTTCAGCGAGAAAGCCGGGATCGCGGCCGCCACGAGCAACGCCCCGCCGACAGCGAGGAAGGCGAGTGGCCGCCGCATGATCGCGCGGGCGAGCTTCGCCCACATGCCGTGCTCGACGTCGACCTTCGGCGTACCGCGCCGGAACACCCGGACGCGGCGCGTGCCCCGCCGGCCGTACAGCGAGAGCAGCGCGGGCTGAAGGGTCGCCGCGGCCGCGATCGAGACGAGCGGGATCAGGAAGCCCCCGATCCCCATCGAGCGCATGAACGGCAGCGGAATGAAGAGGAGCAGCGCGAGCCCGATCGCAACCGTCGCGCCCGAGAAGACGACCGCGCGACCAGCCGTCTTCATCGTTCGGAGGATCTGCTCGTCCTTCGTCCCTCCGCGCTCCTGCTCCTCCCGGAAGCGGTAGACGACGAGCAGCGAGTAGTCGATCGCGATCCCGAGCCCGATCAGCTGGACGAGGTTCGTGACGTAGGTCGCCATCGTCATGACGTGCGCGATCGCGTAGACGATCCCGAGCGTCCCCGTGATCGTCGCCGTCGCGAACAGGAATGGAATCGTCACGGCCCACGAGAGCCCGAAGATCCCGAGCAGCACGAGCAGCGCGATCGGAAGGGCGATCCCCTCGCCCTTCGCGAGATCCTGGCTGAAGACCGGATCGAGGTCGTGCTGGATCGGCCCGGCGCCGGTGACGTAGGCGCGAGTGACGCCTGCCGGCGTGCCGATCGCGCGCAGGAGCGGCGTCGTGTACCCCTTCGCATCGGCCAGGTCGAGTCGCGAGACGATGTCGCCGTAGACGAGCTTCGACCCGGCGACGCGCAGGTTCGTCGGCTTCCCGGTGCGCACGGTCGGCGCCGAGCGGTCGACGACGGCCTGGAGTCGCTTCACCAGAGCGGGATCGGCCGGCCGCGCGGTCTCGAAGACGACGGTGAACGAGCCGTCGCTGCGGTCGCCGAAGTGCCGCTCGAGCGTGGAGCGCACCCTCTCGGAGTCGGTGCCGGGAACCGTGAACGTGTTCGAGAGGAGCGCCGGCAGCTTCGCGGTCGAGTACACCCCGGCGACGATCGCGACGGCCCAGCCCGCCAGCACCCACCAGCGGTGCCGGAGGACGAACCGTGTCCAACGCTCCATCGGCGAACCGTAGCTTGCGGAAACGAGCCCGCGGGTACGCTTCCACCGTGCGCAAGCGTCGCGACATCGACCAGCTGCACGAGGAGGTCCAGGACCTCTTCGCCGAGCTCTGGCAGGTTCCTCGCTTCTCGGGCCTGCGCCACGGGTTCAGACCGCAGGTCGACTGCTTCCACACCGACGACCCGCACGCGCTGACCGTCGTCGCCGAACTCCCCGGCGTCGAGGCGGACGACGTCTCCATCGCCGTGACCGAGCGGACGCTCACGATCACCGGGGAGCGCAAGCGGCCGCCGCGCGTGGACGGGCTCGTCTACCAGCAGGTCGAGATCGAGTACGGGCCGTTCCAGCGCCAGATCGTCCTCGTCGAGGACGTCGACCCTGCCGAGGCGACCGCGTCGTACCGGCGCGGGCTGCTCACGATCGTCCTCCCGCTCGCCGACCGCCCGCCCGAGCGCGCGCCGGTCGCGATCCTGGTGACGCGGTCGTGAGCGAGCTCGAGCTCGACGCACCCCCGCTCGACCAGGGCGACCTGCCCTTCCCCGCGACCCTGCCGGTGCTGCCGTTGAAGGAGACGGTCGTCTTCCCGCAGTCGATGACGCCGCTCGCGATCGGGCAGGAGCGGTCGGTCAAGCTGATCGACGACGTCGTCGCCGGCGACCGTGTCCTCGCGCTCGTCACCGTCAAGACCGAGAACGTGGAGACCCCCGGCTGGGACGACATCTACGAGGTCGGGACCGCGGCCGTCGTCCACAAGATGATCAAGGTGCCCGACGGGACGCTCCGCATCCTCGTCCAGGGCCTGAGCCGGATCCGCCTGACCGAGCGCGCGCAGACCGAGCCGTACCTGACCGGCGTGTTCGACGCGGTTCCCGACATCCTCGTCGAGACGCCCGAGGTCGAGGCGCTCACTCGCAACGTCCAGGGCCTGTTCGCGCGGATCATCGGGCTCGCGCCGTACCTCCCCGAGGAGCTCCAGCTCGCGGCCGCGAACGTCGACGACCCGAACGCGCTCTGCCACCTCGTCGCCTCGACGCTGCGGACGATCAAGACCGAAGAGAGGCAGCACCTGCTCGAGCTCGCCGACGTCGACGCACGCCTGCGCGAGACGAGCGCGATCCTGAACCGCGAGCTCGAGGTGTTCGAGCTCGGCTCCCGGATCCAGTCGCAGATGCAGTCCGAGATGGAGAAGGGTCAGCGCGAGTACTTCCTGCGCCAGCAGCTGAAGGCGATCCAG
>DAISLG010000003.1:0-17625 GCA_036820565.1 Gaiellaceae bacterium
GTTCGCTCCTCTGCTTCGTGCGCGACCCGGACGGCTACCGGATCGAGCTGATCGAAAAGCCAGGCGCGTAGCCAGGTCCGGGTCATGCACTGACGGGGCGCAAGCTTGGAACAAGCGCGGTTCGCTACTCGAAGATGGACCGGTACGTCGAGCCGATGAACGAAACTGGCCCGGGTTCCGGGAGGAACCTCTCGAGCAGGAATTGGTCGGCGGCACCCAGTGCCATGCCGGCGATCGGCCCGACGACGGGGATGAAGCCGATCCCGGTTGTTGCGAGGAATCGGACAGCCTTGCCCGCCTCGCTGTGAACGGCTTCTGCCATCTTTCCCTGCACGCTCGCGAGCCGCTGCTCGATCTCGTCGTCGGTTGCCTCGTCCAGCGTTCGGAGCCACTGGCGGAACTCGCGAAGTTCTTCGCTGTCGCGCGCCCGTAGGAGGCGCTCGATGTTCACTGTACCCTCGACAGCCTCTGGATCCGGCAGATCGCCAATCGAGATCACGCGGTCGAACCGCCCCTCCTGGGCGTCCGGGCTGATCTCGTTTACGAGAAACGTGAGCTTCTCCTGCGCGAGGCTCAGTTCCGTGTCGCGGAATCCGATGATTGCACGGTAGGCCTCGATTTCTTCCAGTCGCTGATTGAGACCTGCGATGGCGAGTAGCGCGTCCTGAACGACCTTGTCAGCCTCCTTGTCGCCGAGCCCGAATTGTTCACTGATGTCTGTCGTCGCGGCGAAAACGTGGTCGTCTACCTGCTCGATGTGGATCTCGAATTCATCGTCGGTGATCTGTCGCCCGAGCTTTTTAGTAAGGGCTGCGGTCGTCGCGCCGTAGACGAGGTTCAGATTCCTGGTCAGGTCGCGAGGTAGTGCCTCCAGCGATTTCCTTCCGGCGTCGTCGGGAAAGTGCAAGAGCCCTCTCACGATCGCTCTCCGGAGGGTCAGCGAAGCGCGCCTACCTAACGGCATAGCGCGGATCTCGCCCAGGCACAGGCTGATGTGGTGTTCACGGTCATGCGGGATGAGCGGGGAGAGCGCGAAGTGCATGAGCGGAAGCGGCTCGTTTCCGTATCCCGCGACCAGTCCGCCGTTTCCCATCTCGCCAAACGTCCACCCGTCAGCGCGAATGCGGAGTGCACCTGATTCGAGGAGTTGGATCAACGCATTCGCGCCGATCGCGTCGATCAGCGGTGGAAGCTCTCGCATCGCATACGAGTCGATGACGACCTGTTCGAACAGGATCAGTCGGCGGACAAGAGCTCCTAGGTTCGCTCCGACGACGTTCCCGTCGCGGTCTCGCACCGCGATCGGCGCGAGGAGTCGGTCTCGTATCTCGAGTTCTCGTTCTGCCACGCAACCATCATCCCCGGCGCGGCGGACACGTCGCCGCTGTGCGAAACGACCTTCCTGCGCCTTCACCTAACGGCTGAGGCCTAACCGCGATGGTGGCTCACGACCAACCTTCGTGCACGATCCCGACGGCTACCGGATCGAGCTGATCGACCGCTCCGGGGAGTAGCTCGCGCTCAACCGTGCCGCCCCGCCAGCACGGGCGCGGCGGCGGCCACCGCGACGGTGACGTCGACGGTCGCGTCGCACAGCGGGTCGCCGCACTCGCAGAGGAAGGTGCGGACGATCTCGTCCGCCTCGCCGTCGGCCCACGGGCGTGCGTAGTAGCCGCGTACCTGCGCGACGACCGCCTCGTTCGCTTCGCGGAGCAGCGCTCGCCGCGCTGCGCCCGTCTCCGCGCGCGGCCCCTCGGCGAGCGCGTCCCCGAAGTGCTGCTCGACGGCCGCGACCGTCCCCTCGATGCCGCGCGTGCCGTCGACGGCGAAGATCGGCACGCCGTGCTCTCGCGCCTCGCGCTCGATCGTCTGCGCGAGGAGCAGGTAGAGCTCGCGGGCGCCGCGGGGGAGGCCGCGCTCCTCGAGCTGCGTCCGCTGGAGCTCCGGCGTCGGGATCAGCCAGAGCGCCCGAGCGCCGTCGCGCGCCGCCGCGGCCGGAACCGTCGACCCTTCGGCGACGACGAGCGGCGACCGCGGCAGCTCCAGCAGATCGTCGACGACCATCGGCCCGCGCTCCCGGTGAAGCGACAGCTCGAGCGCCTCGGCGGGCAGGACGGCCGCTCGCTCCGCCGGCGTCAGGCCCTCCCAGCGGATCGCGGCCGGCACGCCCTGGGCGATCGCGCGGTCACGGTGCTCCCACGTGCGCGTGTCGGCGTTGTACCAGCGCAGGCCGTGGCGTCGCGCGAGTCGCGTCGCGAGCGTCGTCTTTCCCGAGCCGGGCGGCCCCCCGATCCAGAGAACGTGCCTCAGTTCCTCCGCCATCGCGGCGCGACTGTACGCGCCGGAGGACGAACTGGCGTTTTTCGCTACCAGGCGCGCCAGGATGCACGGGAGATGAACAGCCCGTGGCCGGCGTCGCTCTTGCAGGTGACGCCCGTGGTCTCCGAGCGGCAGGTGAACGGGGCGTGCCGCCAGCTCTTCCCGTACGGCAGCGTCACGTAGCTCGGCCGCTGGGTGTCGGGGTCGTAGAGGATCCCGCCGGAGCAGACGGTGCTGCCCCTTCCCGTGGCGGTGAGCTCGAAGCCGTGCCAGTCCACCGACGGGCCGGCCATGCAGCGGGCCTGCAGCGCCTGCGCGTAGTCCGCACGGGCGATGTGACAGAGCAGGGTGGCGGGGTGGCCAGGAACGAGCAGGCAGCCGATGTTCCCGGACGACGACCGGAATCCCGGCAGGATCGTCGCCGGGGCGGCCGACCTCGCCGCGCTCGCACCGAACGCGCAGAGCGCCAGCAGGGCGACGGCGAGGCGACGGTTCACGGATCCAGGCTACCGCCGCGGCGGTCGGTAGCCTCTCGTCGTGACCGTCACCTACTTCGCCGTCGCCGCCGCCACCTGGGGGATCGCGATGGCGCTCGCGCCGCTGCTCCAGGTGCGGAAGATCGTCGCCGAGGGCTCGTCGGGCAGCGTCTCGGTCGGCTACCAGCGCGTGCTGCTCGTCGGTTTCGTGCTCTGGCTCGCCTACGGGATCGCACTCGAGAACTACGCGCTGATCATCCCGAACACGATCGCCGCGATCGTCTCGGCGGCGACGATCGTGATCTCGCTGCGCTACCGCTAGCCGAGCGCGTCGAGCGCCGCATCCATCGACGTCCCGGCGGGAACGTCCTCGGGCGCGCGCGAGCCGAGCGGCCGGCGTGCGAGTGCCTCGTAGGCCGCGGCCATCCCGTCGAAGAGCTCGCGGGGCAGGCCGGCCGCCTCCTGGGTCGCCGCGATCTCGCGCATCTCGTCCACGTAGCGGTGCGCCTTCGTGACGGAGCGCGCGACGGCCGTGCCCTTGCCCGCCGCCAGCTCCCCGAGGTCCGCGAGGACGTGCTCGAGGACGCCGTTCGCCCGCGCCGTGAGGAGCGCGTGCGCCAGGACCGCGGTCTGGCCCTTGTAGACCGACGCGGTGCACATCTTGACCGCGGACGCCGCGCCGATCTCGGCGCCGACGACGACGAGCTCGACGCCCGGCATCGGGACCCCCGCCAGGTCGGAGGCGCGCGGCCCGGACAGGTAGATGCGGGTCGTCCCGGCCGTGCGGGGCGGCGGCCCCGAGATCGAGCCGTCGACGAGGTCGAGCCCGGTCTCGAGCGCGCGCACGGTCTGAGGGGCGACGGCGTTCAGGTCGACGAAGAGCGGCCGGACGCCGAGCCGGGCGGCAATCTCCGCGACGGTCGACGCGACGGCCGGGGCCTCGCCGGGCGGCACGACCGAGAGCACGATCGCCGACTCCCGCACGACGGCAGGGAGGCCCGGGAGGAGCTCGATCGCAGCTGCCTCCGCCAGGCGGGCGGTGCGCCGGCTGCGGCCCGCGATCGTCGCGACGACCCGCGTCCCGCCACGCGCGAGCGCGTCGCCGACGGCGCTCCCCATCGCGCCGGGGCTGACGATCCCTACGACCATGGCGGGAGCTTACGAGACGACGAGCGGCGGGCTCGTGACCGAGCCCGCGACGACGCGCACCTGCGTCCCCGGCGGGAGCGTGCCCGTGAAGGTGAAGATCCGGGCCGCAGGGCGGTTCGGCGTCAGCGGGCGCCAGGCCGTCCCGACGAGGCGCTCGAGCCGGTAGCTCGCGGCCCCGCGCGTGCGCACCTGTCCCCAGAGACGTGTCCGCGTGCCCGTGCGCGAGAGCTCGGCAAGCGGCAGCTGGAAGGCGGCGAACGCGGGCTTCGGCGTTCCCGAGAGCGTTTCGAGCCCGCTCTGGAAGCGTGCGAGGTCGGGCTCGTCCCGGACGAGGAAGTGGATCAGCATGTCGACCCGGGGCGTCCGGTAGGCCCGCGCGGAGGCCTCGCCGAGATACCGCGCCTGGAGCGCATACGAGACGCCGAGGATCCGGTCGGGCGGATTCGTCTGGTAGCCGTACTCGGTCAGCCAGATCCGGGCGGAGCCGAAGTTGCGCGAGACCTCCGAGACGAGGTGGCCGATCGTCGCCATCGTGATCGTCGGGCAGCTCGCGCAGCCGCCGCGCGACGGCGTCTCCCGCCGCGGGTCGAGCGGGTACGGGTTCTGCGCGTAGGCGTCGAGGCGCGCGTGCGCGGCGTGCATCCCGCGGATCCAGGCGACCGGCGAGACACCTCCGGTCGCCGCGCGGGGGGCGGTGACCCCGCCGCCGACCTCTGCGCCCGGGATCGCCGCGTGGATCGCCGCGTAGGCCGGGTTCAAGAGCGTGCGCGTGTAGGTCGCGGGGGACGTCGGGATCAGCCAGCGTCGCTGGTTCGGCTCGTTCCAGACGAGCCACTGCTTGACCCACGGATACCGGTGCGCCGCCGCGGTCGCGAACTGCCCGAACGTCGCGCTGCTCGACGGCGCGTAATTCGATCCGCGCCCCCCGTTCGCCCACTTGGGCGTCCCGACGAGGCCGACGACGGCCGGGATCCCGTGCGCGCGGAGCCCCTTCAGCACCTCGTCGTAGGCGCTCCAGGCATAGCCGGGGTCGGCGGGATCCGTGGCGACGGCTGGGCGGCGGCGGCCGATGTCGTCCCAGCGCAGGTTGAAGCGGACGAGCTCGACGCCGAGCGCGTCGAGCTGCCCGAGCCGGTCATCGAGCGTCCCGGGGCCGTTCAGGAGCCAGGCGTCGTCGAGGATCCCGTAACGGACACCGGAGGCGGCCCCCGCGGGCGCCGGGACGGCGAGCGCTGCGGCCGCGGCGGCGAGCGCTGCGATGAGTCGAAGCTGTTTCATCATCCGATGAGACGTGTACGGCGGCGCCCGGTTGCAAACCTCGGCGCCGAGTTTGCACTTTCGTTGCACTTCGGTCACAGACACGACACGGCTTCCGCGCTACGGTCGATCGATGACCACCAAAGCCGCAACGCCATGGGGCCCGGCGACTCTCGTCGAGGAGCTCACCCTCGCCCAGCGTGCGGGCGAGAAGCGCTTCGCCTCCGTCGTCCAGCTGCTCGAGGGCGCCAAGGGCGAGCGCTTCGTCCGCTTCGCCTACTCGACCGGCGGCACCGCCCGCCGTGGCCCGGTCACGCTCCGCGCACGTGACCTCGCACGACTCCGCGACCAGCTCGGCAAGCACCCGGAGCTCGCCGAGGCCCTCGGCATCGGGGCCGCCTAGATGGTTGATCGGAAATTGGCGCTCCCAGCGGGGATGGCTCAGACCAAGCCGGGCACCGTGACCGGTTGTCGCACGTAGCAGCGCTACGGGCGGCGGCCGGGCGCGATGATCGGGCGCAGCGTCTGAGCCACCAGCCGCGGCCGCGCCGATTATCGATCAAGCATCTCGACGCGCGCTGGCAGCCGATCACGCGCCGAATCGATGAGCGAGCCGATCAGCAGCGCGCCGTCGGTCGACCCGAGCAGCGACTCGACCGCGTGCTCGGGGTGGGGCATCAGGCCGAAGACGTTGCCGCCGGCGTTGACGACCCCTGCCACGTCGCCGACCGAGCCGTTCGGGTTGTCCGTGTACCGCAGCACGACCTGCCCCGACCGCTCGAGCCCGGCCAGGAGCTCGCGATCCGCGAACCAGCATCCCTCCCCGTGCTTGACGGGGATCGTGAGCTCCTGCCCCGACTCGCAGCGAGCGGTGAACGGCGTGTCGGCGCGTTCGACGCGCAGGCCGACGTCGCGGCAGACGAACTCGAGCGACGCGTTCGGCCGCAGCGTGCCGGGAAGGAGCCCGGCCTCGCACAGGATCTGGAAGCCGTTGCAGATCCCGAGCACGAGCCCTCCCCGGGCCGCGAACGCGGACACCGCGCCCATGACCGGCGAGAGCCGCGCGAGCGCCCCGCAGCGAAGGTAGTCGCCGTACGAGAACCCGCCGGGGAGGACGACCGCTGCGACATCGGGCAGCTCGCGCTCCGCGTGCCAGACGCGCACGGCCTCGGCGCCGAGGAGCTCGAGCGCGTGCGCCGCGTCGCGGTCGTCGTTCGAGCCGGGAAAGACGAGGACGGCGACGCGCGGGCTCAGAGGTCCAGCTCGATCTCGTAGCTCTCGATCAGCGGGTTCGTCAGGAGCTCGCTGCACATCCGCTCGAGCGCGGCGCGCGCCTCGGCGGGATCGGTCTCCGGAAGGTCGATGTCGACGATCCGCCCGATCCGCGCCTCGCCCACCTCGAAGCCGAGCCGGCGCAGCGAGCTTCCCACCGCCTGGCCCTGCGGGTCGAGGATCCCGGCCTTGGGCCGGACGAGCACGGTCGCCCTCACCTCAGCACCACGTCCGGATCGGCGAGATAGTCCTCGAACGAGATCTCGGTCAGCCGCTCGAACGCCTCGACGTAGCGTGCCCGCGTGCCGGCGACGACCACCGGTGGAAGCTCCGGCCCCGGAGCCGTCTTGTCCCAGCCGAGGGTCTCGCAGTAGTCGCGCGCGAACTGCTTGTCGTAGGACGGCTGCGCGCCGCCGGGGGCGTACGAGTCGGCCGGCCAGAACCGCGACGAGTCCGGGGTGAAGACCTCGTCTCCGAGCACGAGCCCTCCGTCCTCGCCGATGCCGAACTCGAGCTTCGTGTCGGCCACGATCACGCCGCGCGCCGCCGCGTGGGACGAGACCGAGCGGTAGAGCTCGAGCGTGACGCGTTCGAGCTGCTCGAACCGCTCTTCGCCGACGAGCTCGATCGCCGCGGCGCGGTCGATGTTCTCGTCGTGACCCTCGGCCGCCTTCGTCGACGGCGTGAAGATCGGCTCGGGCAGCTGCTGTGACTCGACGAGCCCCTCGGGCAGGACGTGACCGCAGACCGAGCCCGTGGCCTGGTAGTCCTTCCAGCCCGAGCCGGCCAGGTAGCCGCGGACGACGCACTCGAGCCCCAGCATCTCGAGGCGGCTGCACTCGGTCGAGCGCCCGTCGCGGCGGAGCGCGACCAGGTGGTTCGGCACGATCTCGCGCGTTCGCGCGAACCAGAACGCGGCAAGGCCGGTGAGGACGCGTCCCTTGTCCGGGATCTCGGTCGGCAGGACGACGTCGAAGGTCGAGATCCGATCGCTCGCGACGAGCAGCAGACGGTTGTCGCCGAGGGCGTACAGCTCGCGGACCTTGCCGCTTCCGAGATGGGCGACGGCCTCAGGCATGGACGGGCTCCTCCTTTCCGACGAGCGCGCGCAGGCGCTCGAAGACGATGTCGACGTGGCGGACGGTCGAGTCGAGATCGAAGACCGCCGCGAGCGCGTCCGCCTCGATCCGCTCGGCGATCTCGGGGTCGGCCCGGACGAGCGCGGGGAAGTCGCGCTCCTCGTCCCACGCCCGCATCGCGTGCCGTTGGATGAGCCGGTAGGCCTCGTCGCGCGGCAGGCCCGCGTCGACGAGCGCGAGCAGGAGACGGTGACTGAAGAAGAGGCCGTGGCTCGCGTCGAGGTTCCGGCGCATCCGCTCCGGATAGACGACGAGGCCGTCGACGATCCAGCAGAAGCGGTCGAGCATGTAGTCGAGCGCGAGAAAGGCGTCCGGGATCACGACCCGCTCGGCGGACGAGTGCGAGATGTCGCGCTCGTGCCAGAGCGGTACGTTCTCGAGCCCGACGACGCTCGCCGCCCGCACGACCCGCGCGAGCCCGCAGATCCGCTCGGCGACCTTCGGGTTGCGCTTGTGCGGCATCGCCGACGAGCCCTTCATCCCGGTCGCGAACGGCTCCTCCACCTCGCGGACCTCCGTCCGGGCGAGGTGGCGGATCTCGAGCGCGAAGCGCTCCAGCGACGTCGCGGCGACCGCGAGCGCGTTCAGCAGCTCCGCGTGACGGTCACGCGCGATCGCCTGCGTCGAGAGCGGGTCGGGCTCGAGCCCGAGGCGTTCGCAGGCGACGCGCTCGACCTCCGGATCGATCCCCGCGTAGGTGCCGACGGTGCCGGAGAGCTGTCCGACCAGGGTGCCGGCGAGCGCACGGACGACCCGCGTGCGCGCGCGGTCGAGCTCGAACGCCCAGCCGGCGAGCTTCCAGCCGAACGTCGTCGGCTCGGCGTGGATCCCGTGCGAGCGACCGATGCAGATCGTCGTCCGGTGCGACTCGGCTTGGCGCGCGACGGCGCCGAGCGCCCGCGAGAGCCCGTCGACGATCAACTCCCCGGCAGCGCGGATCTGCAGCGAGAGCGCGGTGTCGACGACGTCCGACGACGTCAGCCCGTAGTGGACGTAGCGGGCCTCGGGCCCGAGCTGCTCCGAAACGGCGTCGACGAAGGCGGCGGTGTCGTGATCGGTCACCCGCTCGATCTCGGCGACGCGCTCCGGGGTCGGGACGACCGCCTGCGCGCGAATCGTCTCGGCGATCCCTGCCGGGATCGCCCCGATCGCGTCCCAGCCGTCGAGCGCGGCCAGCTCGACCTCGAGCCACCGCGCCAGCTTGCCCTCGTCCGACCAGATCTTCGCCATCGCCGGACGGGAGTAGCGCGGAATCACCGGATCGATTCTAGAGGGAGCAGAAGTCGGCGCACGTCGCGACGAGGACCTCGCGGCAGCGGTCGGCGTCGGCGAGCGAGACCCATTCGACGACCGCGTGCGCGCCCTCGCCGCCGGGGCCGTAGAGGACCGTGGGGATACCGGCTGCGGCGAGGGTCGCCGAGTCGGCCCAGAACGGCACGCCGACGATTTCGGCCGCGGCGTGGCGCCGCACGATCTCAACGATCGGCTCGTCCTCCGTCACCTCGAACGGCCCGCGTGCGACTTGCATCCGCAGCGACGCCTCAGAGCCGGCGCGTGCGAGCACGTCCCGGAGCTCGCGCTCGACACCTTCGGCCGTCTCGCCGGGCACCGTCCTGCGCTCGCCCGTCAGCAGGCACCGTTCCGGATAGCTCGAGAACTCCTGGCCGCCCTCGATCAGCGATGCGTGCAGGGAGCCGCTGCCGAGCAACCGGTGAGTCGGCGCCTCGCGCAGTCGCCGGTCGAGGGCGGCGAGCTCGACGAGCACGGGCCCCATCGCCGCGATTGCGTCGACGCCGAGATCGGGTCGGGATCCGTGCGCCGCGCGGCCGGTCACCTCGATCTCGAAGCCGGCAAAGCCCTTGTGCGCGACGGCGACGGCGAGCTCGGTCGGCTCGGTCACGATCGCCGCATCCGCGCGCCGGGTCGCAACGAGACGCTGGGTGCCGCTTCCGGCGACCTCCTCGTCGCACACCGCCGCGACGACGACGTCGCCGGCGAGCCCGCGCGTGGCGGCCTCCGCGCCGGCCAGCATCGCGGCCGCGAGCCCGGCCTTCATGTCGTACGCGCCTCGTCCGTAGAGGCGGTCGCCGTCGATGCGCGGGACGTGCGGCGCCTCCATCCCCGCCACGCCGACGGTGTCGGTGTGCGCGTTCAGCAGCAGCGTCCGCCCCGCGCCGGTCCCGCGCGCCGTCCCGACGACGTTCGGCCTCCCGGGCGCGACCTCCTCGAACTCGACGTCGAGCCCGGCGCGCTCGAGCCAGCGGGCCACGAACGCGGCGACCTCGCCCTCGCCCGCCGCACCGGGGATCAGGTCGGGGTTGACGGAGTCGATCGCGACGAGCTGCGAGAGCAACTCGGCGAGCTCGCTCATCCCAGGATGCGGGCGGCAAGCAGGGCCGCGTTCTTCGCGTTGTCGACCCCGACGCAGGCGACCGGCACCCCCGGCGGCATCTGCACGATCGAAAGGAGCGCGTCGAGCCCGTCGAGCACGCTCATCGACGAGCGGAGCGGCACGCCGATCACCGGCAGGTCGGTGTGGGCGGCGACGACGCCGGGGAGCGCCGCAGCTAAACCGGCGCCGCAGATGAGCACGCGCAGTCCGCGAGAGCGGGCCGACTTCGCGTACTCCGCGACCGCGTCGGGGTCGCGGTGGGCCGAGCGGACGCCGAACTCGTGCGCGATCCCACGCGCGTCCAGTTCGTCCATCGCCGGCTGCATGCGCGCGCGGTCGGACTCGGAGCCGACGAGGATCCCGACGAGCACGTCAGCCAACGCGCTGCTCCTCGATCGCCGCGATGTCGGTGCGGTAGCGCGCGCCGGCGAACGAGATGCGGGCGACGGCGTCGTAGGCCCGTCCACGCGCCTCGGCGAGCGTCTCGCCGAGGGCGGTCACACTCAGGATCCGGCCGCCGCTCGTCACGAGCCGGCCGCCGTGGAGCGCCGTCCCGGCATGGAAGACGAGCGCGCCCGACTCCTCCGCGTCCTCGACGCCCTCGATTGGCACGCCCGCGTAGTCGCTGCGAGCCGGGTAGTCCGGGCCTGTGATCGAGATCACGACGGCCGCCTCCGGGCGGGCGGAGAGCTCCGCGTCGCCGAGCTTGCCCCGGGCCGCCGCGGCGAGCGCGCCGAGCAGGTCTCCCTCGAGCCGCGGCAGGATCGCCTGCGTCTCGGGGTCGCCGAAGCGGCAGTTGAACTCGAGCACGCGGGGCCCGCTGTCGGTGAGCATCAGGCCGGCGTAGAGGAGGCCGACGAACGGCGTCCCGCGCGCGGCGAGCTCCCGCAGCACGGGCTCGTGCACCGTCTCGACCAGCTCGTCGACCTGTTCAGGGCCGAGCCCCGGTACGGGTGAGAACGACCCCATGCCGCCCGTGTTAGGCCCCTCGTCGCCGTCGCTCGCGCGGCTGTAGTCCTGCGCGGGCGCGAGCGGGAGGGCCCGGGCCCCGTCGCAGATCGCGAAGAGCGACGCCTCGCGGCCCTCGAGCAGCTCCTCGATCACAACGGAGCCGCCGAAGCCCGTGGCGTTGCGAAGCCCGTCCTCGAGCTCGGTCCCGGTGCGGCAGATGTAGACGCCCTTGCCGGCCGCGAGGCCGTCGGCCTTGATCACGCAGGGAACCCTGGCGACCGGAAGCGCCTCAGCGGTCGGGACGCCGGCGGCCTGCATCACGTCCTTGGCGAACGCCTTCGACCCCTCGATCTGCGCCGCGCCCCGGCCCGGGCCGAAGACAGCGACGCCGCCGTGCCGCAGCTCGTCCGCGACGCCCGCCACGAGCGGGCCCTCCGGCCCGATCACGGCGAGGTCGATCTCGAGCGAGCGGCACAGGGCGAGCAGGCTCTCGCCGTCCTGCGGGTGCGCCGGATGGCAGATCCCGAGCTTCGCGATCCCCGGGTTGCCGGGCGCGGCGTGGAGCTCGTCGAGGCCCGGGTCCTGCGAGAGTCGCCACGCGAGCGCGTGCTCGCGACCGCCCGACCCGACGAGGAGGACCTTCACCCCGCGAGTTTAGAGCCGGCCCCGGCGCGCAAGGACGAGGGGGTGATGGAACCAGGCCTCGACCGGCACGAGTGGGAGACGGAGTGGGCCGCGCTCGAGCCGCTCGTCGTCGACACACCGGCCGAGGCGCTGCCCGAGCTCGACAGCCTCGTCGCCCGGATGATGGAGTCGCGGGGCATCCCGACGACGCTCGACGGCGGCGTCGAGTCGGCGGAGCCGGAGATCGTGGCGGAGTTCATCGAGGCGCGCCGCATCGTGCACCTTCTCGAAGCGGGGAGCGACGTGGGTCCCGGCGACGTGGGCGCGGCGATCACCGGCTATCGCAGCCTGTACGAGCACCTGCTCGACGAGCGCCGCGCGCCCTGATGTGCGCTCCGGCGCGAAGGGGCCACCCCGTGCCACCACCCGCTATTTAGCGTAGTCGCGAACCTGTGACGCGCGTGTGACGAGACCGTGCCGAAAGCGTCACGGTTCCCCCACAGGCGGACGTCAGGAGCCGGCGAGCGAGGGCGCCTCGCGCAGGAGCACGTGCTCGCGCGCGGCGCCCGTTCCGATCAACGTCACCGCGACGCGGAGCTCCCGTTCCACGAACTCGACGTACTTGCGCGCGGCGTCGGGCAGGTCGCCGACGCGCTCGATCGAATCGAGCGGCTCGCTCCAGCCGGGCAGCGTCTCGAAGACGGGATGACAGTGGTGGAAGTCGCTCTGGTGCGCGGGGAAGTCCTCGGTCTCGGAGCCGTCGGGGAGCCGGTAGCGAACGCAGACGGGCACCTCCTCGAACGCCGAGAGCACGTCCATCTTCGTCAGCGCGAGCGAGGTGAACCCGTTCAGCCGCGCGGCGTAGCGGAGCGCGACGAGGTCGAGCCAGCCGCAGCGCCGCTCGCGCCCGGTGACGGTGCCGAACTCGCCGCCGAGCTCCCGGATCTGCTCCTGCTGCGGCGATGGGATCTCGCTGGGGAACGGTCCCTCGCCGACGCGCGTGACGTAGGCCTTGGTGACGCCGAGGATCGTGTCGAGCCGGTTCGGCCCGATCCCGATCCCGGTCGCCGCGTGCGAGGCGATCGGGTTGGACGACGTGACGAACGGATAGGTGCCGTGGTCGAGGTCGAGCAGCGTCCCTTGCGCGCTCTCGAAGAGGACGCTCTTGCCGGCGTCGAGCGCGCGGTCGACGAGGAGGGACGTGTCGGTGACGAACGGGCGCAGACGGCGCGCGAGCTGCTCGTAGCGGGAGACGGTCTCCTCGAGCTCGAAGCCCGCTAGCTCGTAGACGCGCTCGAGCCACACGTTCTTCTCGGCGAGCGCGACCTCGATCTTCTGCCGCAGGATCTTCGGGTCGAGCACGTCCTGGACGCGGATCCCGATGCGCGACGCCTTGTCCGCGTAGGCAGGGCCGACGCCGCGTCGCGTCGTCCCGATCTGGAGCTTGCCCAGCCGCCGTTCGCTCGCGCTGTCGATCGCGACGTGCCACGGCATGATCAGGTGGGCGTCGCCGGACAGGTGCACGAGCTCGGTCGAGAGGCCGCGTGCCTCCAGCTCGTCGATCTCGTCGATGAACACCTGCGGGTCGACGACGCAGCCGGCGCCGATCACGCAGGCCTTCCCGGAGACGATGCCGCTCGGGATCTGGCGGATCTTGAACGTCTCGCCGCCGGCGATGATCGTGTGCCCGGCGTTCGGCCCGCCCTGGTAACGGCAGACGAGGTCAGACTGCTGGGCGAGCAGGTCGACGATCTTGCCCTTGCCTTCGTCGCCCCACTGCGCCCCGACGACGACGGTCGAGGGCACAGAGGGGAGTTTGCCAGGAGGGGCGGCGACCGTGAGGCCGCCGCCCCTCCTGGCGGTTCGCTACGGGATGTACGCCAGGTCTTCGGGCAGCATGCTCGTCGGCGTCTCGAAGAGCAGCCCGGTACCGTCCGGGTCGATCACGTTCGTCCCGTCACTCGCGAAGAAGACGCCGATCTGAGCCTGCGCCTGGAGCGCGGCCTGCGTGACGAGCGGCTTGGTCGGGTCGAGGATGTTCGTGAGGAACGTGTGCGGGTTCTTCGGGAACGTGGGGCTTCCCGCATACGCGAGGTCGTTCCGGAAGAGCGTCGCCCGCGCGGCGAAACCGCCCGCCCTCAGGATCGCGGTCGACGTCGGATTCGGCACGGTCTTGTCGCCCCGCGCGAACTGGAACACGATCGGGGCGGTGATGTGCTCCGCGTACGCGACCGGGTTGGCCGCGTTCTGCGCCCACTCCGTGTTGTCGAGCAGCGCCTGGATCGCGGAGGCGCCCGGCACCGTGTCGATCACCGGCGGGAGGTTCCGGAGCGGCTCGTTCTCGTCGAAGTTGGTGAAGAACGGGACGTTCGGCGGCTTGTTGTAGAGCGACGGCGTGCGGGTGAGCAAGGAGTAGCCGACCAGCCCGCGGAAGCCTCCGAGCCGAGCGACCTCGATGATCGAGCCGCCGGCGACGTTCGGGACGCCGGCGCGGATGTCGGGCTCGAGGCCCAGCAGCTGGACGCCGTAGATGCCGCCGAACGACTGGCCGGAGTAGTAGATGCGCGACGTGCTCAGATCGGGGCCGCCGACACCGTCGACGTCCACGCCACCTTCGAGCACGCGAACGAGCTGCATCAGGTCGATCGTCGTCTGGCGGAGACCGTCACGGTTTCCGATCAGCGATCGGGCGCCGATCGCGCTGACGCCCTCGGTCGAGTCGATCGTGCCGTTTCCGTCGACATCGATGCCGCGACCGCCCGCCGGGAACGTGACGGGTAGCGCGGTGCTCTGGAAGATCGTGTACGTGCCGGCGGCTCCGTAGCCGTGGCCGACGACGTTGATCGCGATCGAGGCGATGCCCGCCTGCGCGAGCGTGGATGCTACGAGCCACGGTGCACCGTTCTTCGAGTCGGTGAATCCATGCCCGAAGATCGCCGTCGGCCAGCCCCCGGCGGGCGCGGCGCCCGACGGGACGAACAGCGTGAACTGGATCTGACTCGTGCCGGACGGTGCCGGCGTGCCGGTCGCCGTGCCGACGGCCGGGATCTCCTGGTTCGTCTCGTAGTCCGGTGAGGAATAGCTGCCGAATGCGATCGTCCCGACCGCGCTCGTGATCGCGGAAAGCGGTGCGCCGAAAGGCGTGAGCGCCGGGCCCGTCGTCCTCTGCTGGCCCCACGCGACGCCGAGCATGCTCGAGCGTGAGAAGACGGTGCGCGACGCAGCCGGTCCGAGATTGAAGTCGGCGGTCGGCTGCGAGGAGCTCCTCAGCTGGCTGCGGATCTTCTCCGAGATCGGGGTGATGCTCTGCGTCGTGAAGAGGCTCGCGCCGGCGATGTCGCTCGGCTCGGCCCCGCCCGCCATCGCGCCGTTGAGCGCGTCGAGGAGGGCCTTGCGATAGGCCTTCGACTCGGCGTCCTTCGTCTGGCCGAAGTTGAGGTCGTGGCGGAAGCTCGTCGCGTCGAGTGCGTCTCCGTTCGTGTCGTGGACGCCGTTCGTGACGACGAGCAGGTAGGTCGAGTCCTGGCGCAGGAGCTCGTCGCTCTCGACGTGGAGCGTGTTCGTGAGCGGCTCCCAGACGATCTGGTTGATGCCGACGACATGGTCGGCCGGCCCGACGAGGAACACCGTCGAGCTGGAGACCGTCGAGACGTCGATCGGCGCCGAGAACGGGATCGAGATGCGCGGCTGGACGTTGAACCCGTCAAGGGTGTTGAGCACGGCCAGGTCGGCACAGTCCGAGGGAGTGCATCCCGCGGTCGACAGGTCGACGCGTAACCCGGTCGCCTGCGACGCGTCGGGCGTCGTCAGCAGGTTGCTAGGAAAGGGCTGCAACGCCTGCGATGCCGGCGCGCGCGAGACCGGGCGCGACGGCGAGCAGGAGGAGAGCGAAGAGAGCGAGGCGGAGAAGACGTGACACGGCGGGCTCCTCTTTTTCTCTGGAAGGTGAGCCGACCGTACTCCTGCCCCTGCGCCCGGGTCAACGGTCGCTACCCGGTCCGTGCGAGCTCGCCCGCGCGGCGGACGACGACGGGGTGGCCGCGTTTGCACGCGAGCAGGGCGACATCGGTGCCGGGGCGGAGCACTCCCTCGACCCGGCGCCAGCCGACGGAGACCGACCACGAGCCGTCCTCGCGCCCCTCGAGGCACGCCTCGCACGGCACGGAGAAGCGCGTGTCGCCCGGGCCGACCCACACCCGCTGGCGGCTCACGCGGGCGGCAGCCCGGTGGGAACGAGCCGCAGCTGCCGCTCGCTCGGGCGGGCGAGCGCAGCAGGCCTCGTCGCGCGGCGGAGCACGATCCGGTGGCCGCGGCGGCAGCGGATGAAGCCGACGTCGACCGCGGGCCCGAGCGTCCCCTCGACGCGCGCGGCCCGGTAACCGACGTAGAACGGCGTCTGCTCGCCGTCCGGGTCGTGCAGGCACTCGTCGCACGCCGCCGCGAACGCGGTCGCGGTCGAGGAGAGCCAGATCACCTGCCGGTCGTTCACGACGCCGCCAGGTCCGCGAACTTCGCGTACCGCTTCAGGAACGAGAGCTTGATCGCGTCGGTCGGCCCGTTGCGGTGCTTCGCGACGATCACCTCCGCGAGGCCCTGCTGGTCCGAGTCCTCGTTGTAGTACTCGTCGCGGTAGATGAACATGACGATGTCCGCGTCCTGCTCGATCGAGCCCGAGTCGCGCAGGTCGGAGAGGATCGGCCGCTTGTCGTGGCGCTGCTCGACCGCGCGCGAGAGCTGGCTCATCGCGAGGATCGGGACGTCGAGGTCGCGGGCGAGCACCTTCAGCGACCGCGAGATCTGCGAGACCTCCTGGTTGCGGTTCTCCGCGTTCGTGCCGGAGGTCATCAGCTGGAGGTAGTCGATCACGAGCAGGCCGAGGCTCGGGTTCTGCGACTTCAGCCGCCGCGCCTTCGAGCGGATCTCCATCATCGAGATCGAGCCGGTGTCGTCGACGTAGATCGGCGCCTTCGCGAGCTTGTCGCAGGCGGCCGTCAGCCGCGGCCAGTCGTCGACCGCGAGCTTGCCGTTCCGGAGCCGCTGCGACTCGACCTTCGCCTCGCTGCACATCAGCCGCTGCGTCACCTCGGACTTCGACATCTCGAGCGTGAACAGGCCGACCGGTGTGTCGTACCGGACGGCGAGATTGGCCGCCATGCACAGCCCGAGCGCCGACTTCCCCATCGACGGCCGCGCGGCCATGATGATCAGGTTGCCGCGCTGGAAGCCCGACGTGATCCGGTCGAGGTCGCGGTAGCCCGACGGGACGCCGGTGACGTCCGCGCCCTCCTCGTAGAGCTGGGTGATCCGCTCGAAGCTCTCCTTCAGCAGCAGCTCGATGTGGGCGAACTCCTGGCTGACGCGGCTCTGCGAGAGGTCGAACAGCACCTGCTCGGCGCGGTCGACGAGTTCCGCGGTCTCGCCGGGCCGGTCGAAGCCGAGCCGCGCGATCTCCGACCCGACGCGGATCAGGCCGCGCAGGGTCGCCATCTCGCGGACGATCTTCGCGTAGTGCGCCGCGTTCGACGCCGCCGGCATCAGCGCCGCGAGCTCGTGCACCCGCATTCGTCCGCCGACGTCCTCGAGGTCGCCGCGCTCCTCCAACTCGTCCGCGAGCGTGATCGCGTCGACCGGCTCGCCCTTCGCGTACAGCGCCAGCGCCGCGCGGTAGATCTTGGCATGGCTCTCGCGGTAGAAGTCGCCGGCGTCGAGCGCCTCGCTGACGGCCCCGATCGCGCCGGGGGAGAGCATCATCGCGCCGAGGACCGACTCCTCCGCGTCGAGGTTCTGAGGCGGGACGGGAGCGGCGGCGAGCGCGGGGGCGACCTGAGCCATCTCAGGCGATTCAAACCGACGCGTCAAGGCCCGCCCGTTTCGGCCGGTTGCAGGGACAACGGAACATACGTTCGCGTATTGTCCCCACCCGGTCGGACGTTCTCCCCAGATTGGTGGAAGTTGTCAGGGGGGACTTCCCGCTAGGAGCGGGAAGTTCGTTCGGCCGTCCACAGGCGTGTGGACGAGGCTGTGGAGTGCTACTCGGGCGCGGGCG
>DAISLG010000003.1:17725-31115 GCA_036820565.1 Gaiellaceae bacterium
CGGGCGCGGGCGAGGGGTCGGGCTCGGGCTCGGGCTCGGAGACGGGCTCCGGCGCCGTCAGCTCCTCCTGGAGCGCGGCCTCGGCCGGCGTCAGCCTGGCCTCGTCGGTCTCCTCCGGCTCCTCGAGGTACTCGAGCGCGGGCGCATGTTCGGGCTCCGGCTCGGCGGCGGCGCGCTCGGCGGCCTCCATCGCCTCGAGCTCCTCCTCCGGCGGCAGCTCGCCGCCCTCGGGGACGACGAGCATCTGCACCTCGGCGGTCACGTCCGTGAAGACCTCGATCGGCACCGTGTAGCGGCCGATCCGCTTGATCGTCTCGACGCCGATCTTGCGCCGGTCGACGCGCACCTTGTGCTGCTCCCAGAGCGCGTCCGCGATGTCCGTCGGGGTGACGGAGCCGAACAGCGATCCAGTCGGCCCCGACTTCACGTCGAAGCGGAGCTCGACCTTCGAGAGCGTGTCCACGATCTGCTGGCCCTGCTCGAAGCTCGCGGCCTCGTGGCGGGCGCGCTGGCGCTCCCGCTTCTCGAGCTCGCCGACGAGCGCCGGCGTCGCGAGCTCGGCGAGGTTGCGCGGGAAGAGGAAGTTCCGCGCGTACCCGCGCGCGACCGAGACGACCTCGCCGCGCAGGCCGACCTTGTCCACGTCGTGCTTGAGAACGACCTCCATCAGTGAGCCACTTACCCGGAGACGTAAGGGAGCAGGGCCATCTCGCGCGCCCGCTTCACCGCGACGGCGACCTGGCGCTGGTGGCGGCGGCACGCGCCGCTGATGCGGCGGGAGCGGATCTTCCCCTTCTCCGAGATGTAGCGCCGGATCTGGGTGATGTTCTTGTAGTCGATCTCGTCGACCTTGTCCTTGCAGAAGTAACAGCTCTTGCGCCGGATCGGGCCCGACTTGTCGCCGGGGCGCTTGCGCTGCGTCCGCTCTGCTCCTCGTTTCTCCTGGGCCACTCGTGCCTCTCCTTAGAACGGGATGTCGTCGTCGGCGCCGCCTGCGGAGCCGAAGTCTGCGGTCTCGGACGCACCTGCAGGCACGAACTGCGGAGCGCCGCCGCCCTCGGCGTCGCCGCGCGAGTCGAGGAACTGGACGGACTGGGCGACGACCTCGACCTTCGAGCGCTTCTGGCCGTCGGTCTCCCAGCTCGACCAGTCGAGCCGGCCGTCGACGCCGATCCGGCGGCCCTTGGCGAGGTGCTGCGCGAGCATCTCGGCCTGGTTGCCGAAGACCTTGACGTCGAAGAAGTTGGGCTTGTCCGCCCAGTTGCCGGCCTCGTCCTTCATCCGGCCGTTGACGGCGAGGCCGAGGCTGAGGACGGCGTTGCCGGACGGGAGGTGGCGCAGCTCCGGATCGCGGGTGAGGCGTCCGACGAGCGTCACGCGGTTGATGTCGGCCACTGTTACTCCTCCTCTACGGATGCGGTTGCGGGCTCTGCGACATCCTGCACCGGCTCGGGCGGCGGCGCTACTGCCGTGCCCGGACCTGGCTCGATCCGCCTGACGGCGAGGTGGCGCATGACGCCGTCGGTGATCTTCAGGAGGCGTGCGAGCTCGGTGAGCGTCTCGGGCTCGGCGGTGAAGGTCAGCAAGTGGTAGACGCCCTCGCCCTTGTGGTCGATCTCGTAGGCGAGCTTCCGCCGTCCCCAGGGCTCCTGCTTGGCCCAGACGCCCTTGTCGGCCTCGATCCGCTCGCGCATGCGCGCGATGATCTGATCCGAGCGTTCCTCGGGAAGCTCGGGGTCCAGCATGAGCAGAATCTCGTAGTCGATCATGTTCCCGAACCTCCTTCCCACGGTCTGAATCGGCCTCGCCTGCTGGCACCGCTCGGGAACGGACGGTGCGATGGCGAGGCAGGAAGAGGGGGGAGTGTAGCATCGACCGCGTGAGGCGACTCGTTGCCCTTCTCGCAGGCGGCCTCGGCCTCGCCGGTCTCGTCCGCGCCCGTCGCCGCTCGGCCGGGCCGGTGCCCGCGGTCGACCCGCGTGCCGACGAGCTGAGGCGCAAGCTCGACGAGTCCAAGGCGATCGTCGACGAGCGGGAGGAGTTCGAGTTGGGCGAGGCGCCGGTGAACGAGGTGGACGTCGACACGCGGCGCGCCGCCGTGCACGAGCAGGCCCGCGCGGCGATCGACTCGATCAAGTCCGAAGAAACACCCTGACGCCGTTGGCGAGGCCGCCGGCGACTCGCTGCTCGTAGGCCGCCGACTCGAGTCGAGCCCGCTCGGCCGGGTTCGAGAGGAAGCCGCACTCGACGAGGATCGCCGGCACGTCCGCCCAGTTGAACCCCGTCAGGTCGGAGCGGGCGACGAGCCCGAGGTCGGCCGCTCCCGTGGCCCGGACGGCGGCGGCCTGCACCACGCGGGCGGCGCGGAGGCTTCGCGCGGAGATGTCGTCCGTCCAGCCGGCGCGGCGGGCCGGGTAGAGCGTCGAGAAGCCGTGGCGCGCCGGGTCGGTCGAGCCGTCCGCGTGGATCCGCAGCATCAGCGCCGCATGGTGGGCGTTGCAGAACCGGGCCCGGGCGACGTTGCCGCCCTCGTAGCCCGGCGCCGTGCGGGTCAGGACGACGTGGAAGCCCCGCGCCTTCAGCAGAGAGCTCGTCCGGAACGCGATCCGGAGGGCGACCTCGGCCTCGCCTGGCGCGCCGCCGCCGTCCTTGATCTTGAACGTGGACGACCCCGGCCCGACCGGCTCCGTCTGCCGGCCGATCGCCGGCACGGTGCCGTGGCCCGGGTCGATGCAGACGACCGGCGTCGGCGTCACAGGATCACCGTCTCGGCCGGGAACTCGTGTGTCTCGAAGCGGTCGAGCGCGTACGGCGCGAGGTCGAACGAGCTCTCGCCCTCGAGGATCAGCTCCGCGAGCGCGCGCCCGACCGCAGGGGACTGCATGAAGCCGTGGCCGGAGAAGCCGCACGCCGCGTAGACGTCGTCCCCGATCCTGCCGACGATCGGGTGCGCGTCCGGGGTCATGTCGTACAGGCCCGCCCAGGAGCCGTCGATCGTCGCACCCGCGGCCGCCGGCCAGCGGTGTGCGAGCCGCTCGAGCCGGTCGGCGAGCACCGTCTCGTCGACGATCTCGTCGAAGCCCCAGCGCGGCTCGGCGTCCGCCATCGCGAGCACGAGCCGCGTCCCGCGGCGGCGGAAGTGGAAGCCGGTCTCGTGCTCGACGACCATCGGCAGGTCGCCGGGGAGCTCGAGCGGCGAGGTCTCGAGCAGCTGGCGGCAGAGCGGCCGCACCGGCACGTCGGCGAGCTCCGCCGAATGGGGGCCGGCGGCGACGACGAGCACGTCGCGGTCGAGCCCACGCGCGTCCGTGCCCTCGCGCACCTCGACGCCGAGTGCCTGCGCCCGGCGGATCACCTCGCGCGTGACGGCGGGCGGGTCGGCGACGCCGTCGGCCCAGCACGCGACCGCCGAGACGACGTCGTCGGCGCGAACGCCGGCGGGCGGCTCCGCGGGCTCTACCGGGACGCCGAGGCTCCGCTGCAGCTCCATCCGCGCCGCGAGCGTCTCCGCGCCCGCTGTTGTCGTCGCGACGAACAGGTAGCCGACCTGGAGGAAGAACGGCGGGCCGAGCTCCTCGAAGAAGCGGATGCTCTCGCGCGCGAGCGTCACCTCGGCGGCGGTCGAGAACTGCTGGCGGACGCCGCCCATCGCCTTCGAGGTGGCGCCGCCCGCGATCTCGCCCCGGTCCGCCAGGACGACATCGTCGGCGCCGGCGAGCGCGAGGTGGTAGGCGACCATCGCGCCGATCGCGCCCGCGCCTGCGATCACGATCCTCACTGGAGCGGCGCGCGCACGTCCGGCTGCATCAGGCCACGCCCGGCGAGCAGGCGCTTCGCCGCGGGGATGAACGGATCGAGCGCGGCGCGGAGCTCCTGCACCCGGGCGGCGCCGTCGGCGGACGGCTCGCGCACGAGGCCCGAGACGACGTCGGGGTACACCGCCCCGAGCGCGGAGACGGCGCCGACGGCCCCGGCCGCGAGGGCCTCCGGGATCAGCGGCTCCGAGCCGACGAAGACGGCGAGCCCGTCCAGGAGATACGGCGCCACCGCGCTCATCGGCGTGTCCGAGACCTTCAGCCCGGCGAGGTTCGGCGCTCGCTCCCGCAATCGCTCGATCACCGAGACGGGGACCGCGTAGCCGGCGCGTGCGGCGATCTCGTAGACGAAGAACGAGACCGGCTCGCACGCGTGCGCGACCGCCTCGAAATGGGCGAGGAGGGCCTCGGGCCCGTAGGGGTAGTACGGCGGCGCGACGACCGCGACCGCGTCGGCGCCGATCGAGGCGGCGTGCCCGGCGAGCTCGACCGCCTCCGCGGTCGTCAGCGCGCCGCAGTGGACGGCGAGCGAGAGCCGCTCGTGGCGGAAGAGCTCGGCCGCGCGCTTCCGCTCCGCGGTCGAGAGCAGCAGCCCCTCGCCGGTCGAGCCGAGCGCGAAGACGCCGTCGACGCCGCCGTCGGCGAGGAACTCGAGATACGGCTCGAAGGCCGCCTCGTCGAGCGCCGTGCCGCCGTCCCGAAGAGGCGTGAGCGCGGCCGCGAGCGTCCCGGAGATCACAGTTTCAACTCTACGGGGCCGGGGCTGGCGGCGACGCGCGCCGGACAGGTGGCTCTCAGCAGGCGAGGAACGCGTCGACGACGCGTGGGTCGAACTGGCTGCCGGCCGCCTCGCGGAGCCTGCGCCGGGCCTCGGCGTCCGGGAGCGCCTGCCGGTACGGGCGGTTGGTCGTCATCGCGTGGTAGGCGTCGCAGACGAAGATGACGCGCGCCTCGATCGGGATCTCGTCGCCGGCGCGGCCGTCCGGGTAGCCGGCGCCGTCCCAGCGCTCGTGGCAGTTGCGGACGATCTCGCGGACGTCGGCGAGCCGCGCGATCGGGGCGAGGATGCGTGCGCCGAGCTCCGGATGGCCCTCGACGACGGCGCGCTCCTCGTCGGTCAGCCGGGAGGGCTTCGCGAGGATGTGCGCGGGGATCCCGATCTTGCCGATGTCGTGGAAGAGCGCGCCGAGCTCGAGGCGCTTGAGCGCGTGCGCGTCGAGTTCGAGCTGCTCGCCGACGCGGACGGCCATGTCGCAGATCCAGCGGGCGTGGGAGGAGGTGTACGAGTCGTTTGCCTCCAGCGCGTTCGCGAGCGCCTCGACCGTCGAGAGGAAGGTCGACTCGAGCGTCTCGAAGTTGCCCGCGTTGGCGATCGCGAGCTTCGCCTGGTGCGCGATCCCGTCGAGCAGGCGGAGCTTGCGGTCGCCGAGCTCCTCGGACACGGCGATGCCGCCCTCGCGCCCGTCCGGGAAGGTGAGGGGCGCGAGCGTGTGAGCCTCCGTATCCCACACCGGCTCGACCCGGCCGGGGAGCCAGACTTGGACGCGCTCGACGCCGAGCATCCGGGCCGCCAGCTCGACGATCCGCTCCGTGACCTCGTCGATCCCCTCGGCGTCCGCCAGCTCGCGGCTGAACTCGAGCAGGGCGCTCGCGATCTCGGCGTTCGCGCGCGCCTCGTCGGCCTCCTGCCGCTTCTCCTCGAGCAGGCGCGCGTTCTCGAGCGCCACCGACGCGTGGCCGGCGAGCACCTCGAGCAGGCGGACGTCGTCGTCGTCGAACTGGTCGAGGCCGAGCTTCGAGATCAGGATCACGCCGTTGACGCGGGTGCCGTAGCAGAGCGGCGTCACGATCACGGACTCGTCGATCTTCTCGGTGCCCTCGAGGTGGACGGCGAACTCGCAGTTGGCGCCGTCCGGGATCAGCAGGGAGCGGCCCGTCGCCGCGGCATGACCGGTGACGCCGTGGCCGACGGGGACGCGGACGAGCTCCGCCTTCGTCTCGCCGATCGTGGCCAGCTCGCCGCGGAACGCGATCGGCGTCAGCTCCTCGCCGTCGCGGATGTAGACGCGGCAGTTGTGGTAGTCGATCAGCGTCCGCAGCTCGGTCGCGATCGTCTCGCCGATCGCGGCGACGTCGTTCAGGCGGTTCAGCTTCCCGCCGAGGCTCTGGAGCATCTTCAGGTGCGCGATCGAGCGGACGTCGTGCCGCGCGGAGTAGCCGTCCGGGCGCTTCGTCTGCTCCTCGAACAGGACGATCTGGTCCTTGCCGCGCGCCTTCGCGGTCATCATCGCGACCTCGGCGCAGGCGACGAGCTCGCGCGGGTTCATCGCGTGCTCCGGCCCCTGGGCGACGCCGATCGAGAGCCGCAGCCGCCCGGCGGGCTCGAGCTCGGTCGCGGCGAGCAGGTCGGCGAGCCGGCGGGCGAAGCCGAGCGCGTCGCCGGCGTCGCACGACGGCATGATCACCGCGAACTCCTCGCCGCCGACGCGGCAGACGACGTCCGAGTCCCGGACGATGCCGCGGAGCAGCTCGGACAGCGCGACGAGCAGGTCGTCGCCGGTGCCGTGGCCGTGGATGTCGTTCAGGCGCTTGAAGTCGTCGATGTCCATCAGCAGCACCGAGACGTGGTCGTGCGAGCGGCTCGCGCGGGTGAGCTCGGCGCGCAGGCGCTCGTGGAAGAAGCGGTGGTTGTAGAGCCCGGTGAGCGAGTCGGTCTGCGCCTGGTGCTCGAGGCGCGCCTTCACCTGGGCGTTGTCGAGCGCGAGCGCGGCGGCGTCGCCGAACCACTTCGCCAGCTCGAACTCCTCCTCGAGGAAGGCGGCCTCCTCGCCGATGCGGTAGATGTTGAGCGCGCCCTTCACCTGCCCGCGCGCGACCAGCGGAATCGAGATCAGCGCCTCGGGCTCGTCGGGCGGCGTCCCCGGGATCACCTGGACGCGAGGGTCGAGATGGGCGCTGTTCGTCAGCACGGGCTCGCGGTGCTCGATCGCCCAGCCGGTGATCCCCTCGCCGAACATCGTCCGCGTCTGGAGGATCTTGTCACCCCACTGCTTGTCGTCGGTGTGCACCGCCTCGAGCACGCGGCGGCTCTCGTCGGCCTGGTAGATCGTCAGCGAGTCGTAGGGCACGAGCTCCGCGAGCGTGTCCGCGATCCGCACGAGCAGGGTGTCGAGGCTCTGCTCGGAGAGGACCTCGTGGAAGACGTCCGCGAGCCGCCGATACGACTCGACGAGGGGCGAGGCGAGCTCCCCGGGCTGGACCAGGCTGAGCTCTGCCGTCGCTTCGGCGCCGACGTTCGTGCGCTTTGTCGCGTGTGTCATCCTCATTGGCCGCAAGGCCGCTCTGGGCGGCCGTTCTCAGCTTCGCTGTCGCGGTGTGGCAGCCGAAACCCCCGAACGGGGGACTACCCGAGCGCGAAGAAGGCGTCGAGCGCGTCCGGATCGAACTGCGTGCCCGCGCCGGAGCGGAGCTCGCGCTCGACCGTCTCGGCGTCGAGGCGCGACCGGTACGGGCGATCGGAGGTCATCGCGTCGAAGGCGTCGCAGACCGCGAACAGGCGCGCCGGCAGCGGGATCTCCTTCCCTGCGATTCCGCGCGGGTAGCCGCCGCCGTTCCACCACTCGTGGTGGCAGAGGACGATCTCGCGCACCGACTCGAACTCGGGGATCGGCTCGAGCAGCCGGACGCCGATCTCGACGTGGGCCCTCATCTCCGCGAGCTCGCGCTCGTCGAGGCGGCCCGGCTTCAGGAGCACCGCGTCGGCGACCCCGAGCTTGCCGACGTCGTGGAGGAGATAGCCGAACTCGGTTCGCGGGTCGTCCAGGAGGGCGGGCGCGAGGGCCTCGGTGAGCCGGCACCCGAGGCGCGAGACCCGCTCGATGTGCCCGCCCGTGTAGCCGTCGCGCGCCTCGACCGCCGCGGCGAGGGCGGCGACGATGCCGCGGGTCAGCTCGGCGAGCCGCTCGGCGCCGGCCCGCTCGCGGTGGAAGAGCCGGACGATCTCCTCGAACACGGAGGGCACGAGCCGGTCGTCGAGATAGCCGCCGCTCGTCGCCGCGATCGTGCGGCGCAGGTCGTCGAGCGAGCCGCCCTTGAGCACGTACGAGCCGGCGCCCGCCTCGACCATCCGCACGACCGTCTCCTCCGACTCGTCCGAGGTGAGCGCGATCACCCGCGTTCCCGGGAGCCGCTTCCGCAGCTGCCGCGTCGCCTCGACCCCGTCGAGCACGGGCATCTCGACGTCCATCAGCACGACGTCGGGGACGAGCTTCCAGGCGAGCTCGAGACCCTGGGCGCCGTCGGCCGCCTCCCCGACGAGCTCGAGCTCCGGGTCGCGAGAGATCAGCTCGCGGAGGACGCCCCGGCTGGTCGCCGAGTCGTCGCAGATCAGGACGCGCATCGCCACGCGTCGATTATCGGCGGTTGGCGAGGACTCCGCGACCGGTGCTCAGCGTCGCCGCTGCATCGCCCGGAACGCGGCGAGCCAGTCGAGTGCGATCCGGTGCTGGGCGACGCCGAGCGCGATCGTGCCGGCGCAGACTTCGCGGTGGAGGTAGTTCTCGAGAGCGTCCTTCTCGCGGAAGCCGATCTGCGCTCCGGCGGCCTCCGGCCAGAGGTTGGCCGTGTCGTTCGAGCCCCCGAGCTCGAGCGAGATCAGATGGTCGACCTCGTAGGCGCTGCCGTGGTGCGCGCCCGCGATCCCGTACGAGGCATAGACGCGTTCCTTGACGCTCTCGCTGACGCTCCGGTGGCGCGTGGCCCAGCCGGCGGTGCAGACCTCCGCCGCTGTCACCCCTGGGAGCACCGTCCCGGGCGTGCACCGCCGGTCGGGCAGAGGGCCGTGGGCGGCGCACCCCGACGTCCGGGTGGCCGGCGCTGACGAACCGGTCGCCGGCTGCGTCTCCGGCGACGGAGAAGCTCCTCGGGCCGGACGGCAGAGATATGCACGGTTGTCGTATCTGATCGGCGTCGTGTCCGCCGCAGACACCTCTGACGCTCCGGCCTCAGCGCAGTCCCAGCCCTTGCCGTTTGCGTCGTGCCAGACGTACGTGTGGTGGTCGCTCGGACAGCTGTGCGCCCCGTGGCAACCCGACCGGTGCGCGGCGGCGCTCCCTGGGAGCGAGACCGCGAGCAGGACCACGACGAGCGCGACCGCGCGGGACCCACGAGACACGGCCGAATTGGACATGCACCCACCGTGTCACGCTGCTCGACACGTCGCAAGAGGCCGTGGGCCCGATCAGCGCCGGATCTGGCGAAACGGAGCGACGTGGGAGTCGAACCCACCTAGCGCCGGGTTACGACGCCGTACCGGTTTTGAAGACCGGTTGGGCCACCAGGCCCTGCCGCTCCATGCACGTCCAATCTAGCGGCGTATGATCGCGCCAGGATGCACGGGGTCATCTTCTCGAGCCTCCGCGAGTTCGTGGGGGAGGTCTACGGGGCCGGCGTCGCGCGCGATCTCTTCCGCGGCGAGCCGCTCTACTTCATGACCGAGGCGTACCCGGACGAGAAGCTGCTCGAGCTGATCGGCCGTGCGGTCGAGGTGACCGGCGCCGACGCGGACGAGCTCGTCTTCGAGTTCGGCGCGTTCACCGTCCAGAACACGTTCGCGCGGCTCTACCGGGCGTTCTTCGAGATCTCGCCGGACGCGCGCTCGTTCATGCTCCCACTGGAGCAGCGGATCCACGCGCTCGTGCGGTCGACGCTGCCGAACGCGAAGCCGCCGCAGCTCAAGATCTCGGAGCACGGGGCGGACGGCGTCAGGATCGTCTACTCGTCGCCGCGGCGCCTCTGCGTGCTCCTTCGCGGCCTCGCGACCGGCGCTGCGCGGTACTACGGGGAGACGCTGGAGATCGAGGAGCCGACGTGCATGCTCCGCGGCGACGAGGCGTGCACCTTCGAGCTGCGGTTCAGCCCAGCCCCCGCCGCCTGAGCACGCGCTCGTCGCCGACCCGGCGGGTGAGCCCGTCCGCGTCGTAGCGCTCGAGCAGGAGCTGCGCCGTGCGGCGCGAGACGCCGAGCGCGTCGCGGAACCGCGCGAGCGTCACCGGCGCCTCGGCGGCGACGGTGGCGCGGCCGCGCTCGTAGAGGTCGGGCGAGACGGCGAGCCCGTCGCCGACCCGCACCAGGCGGCCGCTCTCCTCGAGGAAGCGGGCGAGCTCCCGGTCCTCGACACGGACGGCATCGCCGGCCGCGAGCTCGGCCTCCAGCCTCGCCGCCGACTCGGCGTTCTCGCCGAGGCGCGCGGCGGTTCCCGGCGCGTACGCTTTCGCGCCGCGGCGCTCGACCTCGAGCAGGTTCACGACGGCCGGCGCCCAGGCCGCCGCGGGGAGGAGCTCCGCGAGCGGAATCCCCGGGTCGAGCGGCGATCCTGCGGCCCGCACGGCGAGGCGGGAGCGCACGTCGGCGCGAAGCTCGTCGAGCCACTCGCGCGCGAAGAACCAGTCGCCCGCCTGCTCGACCGCGGCGAGCCCCTCGGCGAGCTCGGCCGGGGCGAGCAGGCCGCGGCCCTGGAGCTCGACGCCCGTGACGGGCTCGCGCACGGTCGCCCGGACGATCGTGACCGGGTCGCCGCCGTCCAGCAGCGCGAGCCGCGCCGGGTCGAGCCGCCGGGGCGGCGACGGGTCGAGGACGATCCCGCCGCCGACGGTCGTCCCCGCGCGCAGGACGAAGCGGTCGCCGCGCGCCGCCACGAGCGGCGCCGCCAGCCGCAGCAGCGCGTACGCGCCCGCGCGGGCCACGCGGGCGGGCACGTCGGCCGTGCCCAGGTGGACGGTCACGGCCGCGGGCACCGTGCCCAGCTCGTCCAGCCGCACGGCGAGCCGGTAGGTGACGGGATAGTGGCCGGGCTCGACGAGGACGTCGCCGCGCTCGAGCTCCGAGCGCTCGACCCCGGGCAGGCTGACGGCGACGCGCTGCCCCGCCTCGGCCCGCTCGACCGGCCGGTCGTGCACCTGGACGCTCCGCACCCGGACGTCGAGCCCGCGCGGCTCGACGCGGAGCTCGTCGCCCTCGGCGATCGACCCCGACCAGAGCGTCCCCGTCACGACCGTGCCGATCCCGCGGAGCGTGAAGACGCGGTCGGCGTGGAGCCGTGTGCCCCCGACGCCGTCCCGCCGCACGACCTGGTCGGCGGCGCGCCCGAGCGCGGAGCGGAGCTCGTCGAGCCCCGCTCCCGTCTTCGCGCTGACCGGGACGACCTCCACGCCCGGGACGAGCTCGCGCGCCTCCTCGACCGCCAGCTCGGGGTCGGCCGCGTCGGCCTTCGTCACGGCGACGACGCCGCGTTCGATCCCGAGCAGGCGCAGGATCGCGAGGTGCTCGCGCGTCTGGGGCATGGCCCCCTCGTTCGCGTCGATCACGAGCAGGAAGAGGTCGATCCCGGTCGCGCCCGCGACCATGTTCCGGACGAAGCGCTCGTGCCCGGGCACGTCCACGACGGACAGCAGGCGCCCGTCGGCGAGCTCGAGCGGGGCGTAGCCGAGGTCGATCGAGATCCCGCGCTTCTGCTCCTCCGGCAGCCGGTCCGTGTCCTTGCCGGTCAGCGCCCGCACGAGCCAGGTCTTGCCGTGGTCGATGTGGCCGGCGGTGCCTACCGTGAGCGGCACGTGTCAGTCGCCTCTGGCCGCAGTCGGGGAGCTCGAGGAACGTGCGTCCTGAATCGTCGCGACCACGACGCGATCTCCCTCCTCGTAATACTCGTAGACGACGACGAGCCAACGCCATGGGCCGAGCAGAAAGCGGAAGCCGTCCCAGCGTCCTCCGAGCGGCGCGCCGAGGAGTGGGAAACGGCGTAGCGGACGCAGCGTTCGTCGAACGCGTGCCTTCGTGTCAGGCGGGAGGCTATGCGTGTAGATCAAGCGGTCGAGATCCTCGACCGCCGAGCGGCTCAGCTCGACGCGCGCCACACGCTACAGCTCGTCGAGCTCGACGGTCTCGCCGCGCCCCGCCTGCTCGCGACCGAGCTGTGCTCGCTCGAACGCTCCGTCGATACCGTCGAGAACGTCCGCGACGTGCCTCGGGTCGGCGTCCGTCTCGTCAAGGGCGTGCGCCAGGAGCGAGCGCGCCAGCGTCCCTTCGTGCGCGTGCGTCCGTTCTGCGAGCCGCGCGAGCTTCGCAGCGTGCTCGCCGTCGAGCGTGACGTTCACGCGATGGGCGTCCCGGGCCACGAGGTCACATTACACGAAAAGGTACGAAGCGTGTACCGTCAGCGGGATCGGGCCTCGATCAGGCCGTCCTCCAGGCGCACCGGCTCGAAGCCCGCACCCGCGAGCAGCGCTTGCCACTGCGCCTCGTCGCGCTCGCGGCCGCCGGAGAACGCGAGCATCAGCAGGTCGAGCCACTTCGCGCCGTGCGGCTCGTTGCCCGGCGGGACGACGGTCTCCAGCATGACCAGCCGCCCGTCGGCGCGCGCCGCGGCACGGATCGTGCGCAGGATCGCCGCAGCCCGCTCGTCGTCCCAGTCGTGCAGGATCGTCGAGAGGACGTGGACGTCGCCGGGCGGGACGCTCTCGAAGAAGTCGCCTCGGACGAAGGTGCAGCGGTCGCCGAGGCTCGCCTCGTCGCGCACGGTCTCGGGCAGGTCGAAGACGATCCCGCGCATGCCGGGGTGGTGGCGGAGAAGCGCGACGAGGAGCGACCCGTTGCCGCCGCCGACGTCGACGACGGTCTCGTCGCCGCGCCATTCGAGTGCCGCGAGGCGTTCGACTCTCCGCTCCTTGCCCTGCTCCATCGCGCGGTCGAACGAGGCCCGCTCGTCAGGCCGTTGCGCGAGCCAGGACCAGAAGTCGGTGCCGAATATCGTGGGAAACACCGGCTCGCCGGTCGCGTCGAGACGCTCGGCGGTGCGGTAGAAGACGCCGCCGAAGAGGTGCGCGAAGTCGCCCCAGCCGCCGCGCAGGAGCTCCGAGCCATCCGTGTTCCGGAACACGCCCGGCTCCTCCTCCGCGAAGACCCCGTCGCTCGCGAGCGCGCGTAGGAGCCGGTGCAGCGTGTCGGCGTCCGCGCCGACCTCGTGCGCCACATCCTCGATGCGGCGCGCCCCGCCGGCGAGCGCGTCGGCGACGCGCAGGTCGGCGACGACCGCAAGCGCGCGCGTCCCGAGCGCGCCGCGGATCAGGTCCCAGAGGCGCTCCTCGGGCGCGAGCCCGCTCATCCGCGCGCGACCGCGACCGCGCGCGCGACCTCGTCCGACTCGGCATCCGAGAGCGTCCGGCAGTCCAGCAGCAGCCGCCCGTCCCGGACGACCCCGACGACCGGCGGCTCGCCCAGGCGCAGCGGCTCGGCGAGCGACTCCTCGACTGCGCACGCCCAACTCGGCAGCTCCGCGAGCGGGAGCGCGCCGCCGCCGACACGGCCGACCGTCTCCTCGACCTCGCCGCCGACGGCTGCGGCCAGGCGCTCGGCCCGCGCCCGCACCGCCTCGACGGGCTCGCGCAGCATCCGCAGGACGGGGATCTCGCGGGCCGCCCGCTCCGGGTCGAGGTACAGCGCGAGCGTGCCCTCGAGCGCGGCGAGCGTCAGCTTGTCGGCGCGGAGCGCGCGCTGGAGCGGGTGGCGGCGGAGCCGCTCGA
>DAISLG010000004.1:0-674 GCA_036820565.1 Gaiellaceae bacterium
CGTGGAGAGCACGGTCCCGCCCGCGTCCAGCGTCACCTCGGTCAGCCCCGAGCTCAGCCGGCGCGCCCGGCCCGGGAGGACGTTCCCGCCCGTGAAGCTCGCGACGAACGGGCTCGCCGGCGCGGCGACGAGCTCCTCGGGAGGCGCGATCTGGAGCAACCGCCCCTCCGAGAGGACGCCGACGCGCGAGGCGAGCGCGGCCGCGTCGTCGAAGTCGTGCGTGACGAGCAGGGTCGGCAGCTCGAGCTCGCGGAGCAGCGCCTGAAGCTCCGCGCGCACCTCGCCGCGCGTGTGCGGGTCGAGCGCGGCGAGCGGCTCGTCGAGCAGGAGCACGCGCGGCTTGCACGCCAGCGCGCGCGCGAGGGCGACGCGCTGCCGCTCACCGCCCGAGAGCTGCCCCGGCTTCGCCCCCGCGAGCGGGCCGAGCCGGAACCGCTCGAGCAGGTCGCCGGGCGGCCCGCCGAACGCGACGTTCTGCGCGACCGTCAGGTGCGGGAAGAGCGCGTAGTCCTGGAAGACGAGGCCGACCGACCGCCGCTCGGGTGGCAGGCGCGTCCAGTCCTCGTCTCCGAGCCGGACGCGCGCGCCGGGGACGAGCCCCGCGACGGCGCGCAGGATCGTCGTCTTGCCCGCGCCCGACGGGCCGACGAGCGCGACCGGCTCGCGGCCGACCT
>DAISLG010000004.1:684-29068 GCA_036820565.1 Gaiellaceae bacterium
CGGATCCTCGACCTCGAGCGTCAGCTCGAGGACGAAGGCGCGAAGCGGAACGGAGAGGTCGAGGGAGAGCTCGTCCACAACAGCTTGACGGCGAGGAGGATCGCAGCGCTGACCGCGATCAGGAGGGCGCCGAGCGAGAGCGCGACGTCGAAGTCGCGGTCGAACTCGGCGTAGATCGCGAGCGGGAGCGTCTGCGTCCGACCCTGGAGGCTGCCGGCGAACATGATCGTCGCGCCGAACTCGCCGAGGCCCCGGGCGAACGCGAGGGCCGCCCCCGCGGCGAGCCCGCCCTTCGCGAGCGGCAGCGCCACGCGCGCGAACACCCGGCCGGGCGACGCTCCGAGCGTCCGCGCCGCCTCGACCAGGCGCGCGTCGACCGACTCGAACGCCGCGATCGCCGCGCGGACGTAGAACGGACTCGCGACGAACGCGACCGCGACGACGACCGCGGCCTGCGTGAACGGCAGCGAGGTCGACAGCAGGCCGCTCCGGCCGAATGCGGCGAAGAGCCCGATCCCCGCGACCGCCGGCGGCAGGACGAGCGGCAGCTCCACGAGTGTGACCACAGCCGCGCGCCCGCGGAAGCGCCGCGTCGCGAGCATGTAGGCGAGCGGCGTCCCGAACGCGAGCACGAGCAGCTCCGCGAGCGCGTTCGTCTTGAGGCTCACGACGAGCGCGTCCCGGGCCACGGGATCGCCGAGCCGGCGGACGAGCTCCGCCGGCGGGACGTGGACGAAGATCGCCGCGACCGGCAGGACGAGGAAGGCGAGCGCCGTCGCCGCGAGCAACCCGACGGCGACCTTCACGGCAGCCCGAACCCGGCCGCGGCCAGCCGCGTCCGCCCCGTCTTGCCGAGCACCCGCGCGACGAACGCCCGGCCGCGCGCCACGTTGCCGCGCTTCACGACCGCGATCTCGTACTGCACGCGCGGCTGGCCCGCATCCGGGATCCGGATCGTCAGCACCTTGCTGCGCACGGGCCGCACGTCGGTCGCGTAGACGAAGCCGGCATCCGCCTCCCCGAGCGCGATCTTGCCGACGATCTGCTTGACGTCCGTCTCCTCGCTGACGACGTTCGCGAGCGCGTCCTGGAGTCCGAGCTTCGTGAGCACCACGCGGGTGTAGTCGCCGATCGGCACACCGCGCTCGCCGATCACGAGCTTGATCCCGTCGCGGCGCAGGTCCTCGACGGAGCGGATCCGGGCCGGGTTCGCGCGCGGCGCGATCAGGACGAGCTCGTTCGTCGCGAAGACGCGCGGCCGCTCGACGAGCCTGTCCGCATAGAGCTCCCCCGGGTACTTCGGGCTCGCCGCCGCGAAGACGTCGGCCGGGGCGCCCTGCCGGATCTGGAAGGCGAGTTGGTCGGAACCGGCGAAGCTGTAGCGCGCCGTCGCGTCGATCCGCGGGAAGACCTCGCTGAGCGAGGACGCGGCGAGCACGGTCGCACGGCTCGTGCCGGAGACTCCGGCGAGCGCCGCGAGCAGCGCGACGGCGACGAGCTTCACCGCTCCACCATGACCGACGTCGCCTTGATGACCGCCGCGGCCGACGCGCCTGGCTGCAGCCCTAGCTCCTCGGCGGACTCGCGCGTGATCACCGCGACGATGCGCCCGGGCGCGAGGAGCTCGAGCTCGACCTGGGCGAGCAGCCCGTCGACCTGGACGCTGCGCACGATCCCGTCCAGCCGGTTGCGCGCGCTGAGCGAGGCGCCCGACGAGCCGCGCAGCCGCCGCACCTCCGCCACCGGGACGAGCCGGCGGTTCGCGGCGTCTCGCTCGGTGCGGATGCGACCCGTTCGGTCCCAGCGGCGCAGCGTGTCGAGGCTGATCCCGAGCGCACGGGCGGCGTCGGCGGCGGCGAGCATCTGCTTAGGCATTACCTAAGCATACGAACTTGCCCGCCGACCCGCTACGCTCCCGCGACCGGGGTGCCGCACCGAGCGGCTGAGATCACACCCGTCGAACCTGATCCGGGTCATTCCGGCGAAGGGAGGAAACGATGAAGGACGCACCCACCTGGGGCATCGAGCCGGTGCCCGAGCGCCTCCGCGTGCTCGGCCTGGTCGACACGACCCTGCTCTGGACGAACCTGGGCATCTCGCTGCTCGTGCTCGTCGCGGCGAGCTACTTCGGCCTCTCGCTGAAGCAGGCGGTCGCGGCGACGATCCTCGGCGGCCTGATCGGGAACGCGATGCTCGCCACCGCGGCGATGATCGGCGCCGACGCGCGCGTGCCGACGATGGTGCTCCAGCGCGCGCCGCTCGGGCAGCGGGGCTCGTACCTCGCGACGGGGCTGAACGTCGCACAGTGCCTCGGCTGGGCGATCTTCGAGCTGATCATCATCGCGACCGCGGCAAGCGCGCTCTCCGACCGCGTCTTCGGCTTCCGGGAGCCGTGGCTCTGGAAGCTGCTCTTCGGCGGGATCGCCACGGCGATGGCGCTGCTCGGCCCGGTCGGGTTCGTCCGTCGGTTCGTCCGCAAGGTCGGCATCTGGGCCGTCGCGGCGTCGGTCGTCTACCTCGGCTGGTGGATCCTCGCGCACGGCCACGTCGGCCGCCTCTGGGGCCAGGGCGGGTCGGGCGGGTCGTTCTGGCTCGCGGTCGATCTCGTGATCGCGCTCACCGTCTCCTGGATCCCGCTCTCGGCCGACTACACGCGCTTCTCGACGAGCCGGCGCACCGCCTTCTGGGGCGTCGGGATCGGCTACCTCGTGCCGACCCTGTTCCAGTTCGGCTTCGGCGCGATCCTCGTGCTGAGCCATCCGAAGATCGACGGGCCGGTCGCCGTCCTGACGACGGTCGCGGCCGGCGGGGTCGCGAGCGTCCTCGCCCTGCTCGCGCTGACGGTCGACGAGACCGACGAGGCCTTCGCGAACATCTACTCCGCGGCCGTGTCGGTGCAGAACGTGCTGACCGAGGTGCCGCAGCGCGCGCTGATCCTCGCCGTGGCCGCGATCTCGACCGTAGGCGCGCTCGCCTTCGACCTGACGCAGTACCAGCAGTTCCTGCTGCTCCTCGGCGCGTTCTTCGTCCCCCTGTTCGGCGTGCTGCTCGCCGACTGGCTGCTCGCGGGACGAAGCTACTCGCGCGACGACGTCTTCCAGGGGCCGGCGTTCCGCCCCGGGATGATCGCGTCCTGGATCGCCGGCTTCGGGGTCTACGAGTGGCTGGCGCAGACGCAGGGGCTCGGGTTCTGGACGGACTTCCTCGGCAGGCTGCACCCGCTGCACTCGCAGATCGGGGCGTCGCTGCCGAGCTTCGCGACGTCCTTCGCGCTCGCTGCGGTCGCCGCCTCGCTCCGGCGGCGGACGGGGGAGCCCGTCACCGCGTAACTTTGCGCGGGTGCGCCCGCTGGCAATGATCGGCAACCTCTCGCGCGACGTCGTCGAGGGACGGCCGGCGCGCGTGGGCGGCGGCCCGTTCCACTCCGGCCGCGCGCTGCGGCTCCTCGGCAGGCCGGCGGTGATCGCGGCGCGGTGCGCGACCGCCGACCGGCACGCCCTGCTCCCACCCGTGCTCGCGCTCGGCGTACCCGTGCGCTGGCACGGCGGCGGCTCGACCGCGACGTTCTCGATCTCGTACTCCGGCGAGTCCCGCCGCATGGTCGTCGAGTCGCTCGGCGACCCGTGGACGCCGGACGACGCCCGCGGCTGGGTCGCGGCCGCGGTCGGTCGCGCGGAGTGGATTCACGTCGCGCCGCTCTCGCGCTCCGACTTCCCGGCGGAGACGCTCGCCGCGCTCGCCCGCGGGCGCCGGCTCTCGCTCGACGGGCAGGGGCTCGTCCGGCCCGCGCGCGAGGGACCGCTCGAGCTCGACGCGGACTTCGACCGCGACGTGCTCCGCGACGTGACGATCCTCAAGCTCTCCGAGGAGGAGGCCCGGGTCGTTCTGCCCGATCTCGGCGAGGAGTCGCTGCGCACGCTCGGGGTGCCGGAGGTCGTCGTCACGCTCGGCTCGCGCGGCTCGATCGTGCACACCCGCGGCCGGTCTGAGCGCATCCCGACCCGGATGGTGCAGACGGCCGACCCGACCGGCGCGGGCGACGCGTTCGCGGTCTCGTACATGAGCGGGCGCGCCGCCGGCTACTCGCCCGCGGCCGCGGCCCGTCGCGCGGGCGCGCTCGTCGGCGGTCTGCTGGCGCGCCAGATCCAATGAAGGCGGCCGCCGAGACAGCGGACGGTGTGTTCGCCGTCGACCTCGAGACCGGCGAGGTCGAGCCGGCCGGCGACCTCGCCGCGCGGGCTCCGGTCCCGACGCCCCTTCCGCGCGTTCTCGACACCGACGCGTCCGGCTCCACCGTCATCGCCGTCGTCGACGCGAAGCCGCCGCTGATGGTCTCCTACGACGCCGGCACGACCTGGGCCCAGGCGGGTCGCGGGCTGCCGCCGGGCCGCGCGGTCGCCCTCTCCGCGGACGATCCGGACCTCGTCCTCTACGGGGCGCGCAACCGCCTCTATCTCTCGCGGGACGGGGGCCGCTTCTGGACGGCGATCGACGCCGAGCTGCCGCCGATCGAGCGGGTCGAGCTCAGGGAATCCTGAACTCGCCGCGCGCGACGACGACCGCCGAGCCGCCGACCTCGACGCGCTCGACCCGCTGCGCCGAGCCCTCCGCCTTCGCGTAGAGCCTCGACGGCCGGCCGATCTCGACACCCTGCGAGATCTCGATCTCCTGCCCGAACCGGGTCCGCCCATGACGTGCGAGGTGGACGGCGAGCGGCCCGGCCGCCGAGCCCGCCGCGGGATCCTCCGAGATCCCGATGGCCGGGAGGAAGACCCGCGTCTTCCAGCGGGTCCCGGAGCCCGCGAAGCAGTTGACGCCGCCGGACGCGACCCGCCCGAGCGCCGCGAGGTCCGGCGCGAGTGCCGCGACCTCAGCCTCGCTCGCGAGCGCGACGTAGACGTGGCCCGGCCCGAGGTCGTACTCCTCCACCGGCAACTCGGAGCGCTCGACTGCGAGCGCCGCGAGCAGCTCATCCTCGCGCTCGAACGGCTTCCACGCGGGGATCGGCTGCGTCATCCGGCCGAAGGCGATCCGCGCCCCCTCGCGCTCGAGCTCGACGACGACCATCCCCGCGCCCGTCTCGAGCCCGATCGCGGTGAGCTGGAGCGGCATCCCGAGCACGAACGCGGTCCCGAGCACCGGGTGGCCGGCGAACGGCAACTCGTCGGTCGGCGTGAAGATCCTGATCCTGACGTGCCCCTCGCCCTGCTTCGGCAGGACGAACACGGTCTCGCTGAAGTTCATCTCCCGGGCGAGTGATTGCATCTCCTCGCTCGTCAGGTCGCGCGCGTCTGTGAAGACCGCGAGCTGGTTCCCTGCGAGCGGGACGTCCGTGAAGACGTCGACGACGACGTAGCGGAAGCGGCGCACTGATCACTGAGGCTACCGGCGCCCGACAGGCGGTACGCCGCTACGCACCCGCCTTCGGCACGCTTGGGTCCCGAGGTCCGCGGGTAAGCACTTTCGTGATGGACGACCGCCAAAAGGACCGCCTCGCCAAGAACGAGGACTTCTTCCGCGAGGTCAACGACAGGATCAGCTCGAAGGCGGAGTCACACGGCCTCGACTCCCACAGCTACGAGTTCTTCTGCGAATGCTCCGACACGACGTGCATGGAACGGGTCCACCTGACCCTCGCGGAGTACGAGCACATACGCGCCGAGGCAACAAGGTTCGTCGTGAAGAAGAACCACGTTGTGAAAGAGATCGAGCATGTCGTCGAGACCGTGCCGGACCACATGGTCATCGAGAAGCACGGAGAAGCAGGGAGGATCGCCGTCGAACTCGAGGCGGAAAGTAACGACGCGTAGACGCTAGCCGGAGATCAGCTCGAAGATCAGCTCGTCGCCGTCTTCGGCGCGCCGCGTGAAGCCGCACTTCTCGAGGACGCGGATCGAGCCCACGTTGTGCCTCGCGACGTGGGCGTAGAGCGGGCGCTCTTCGATCTCGCGCAGAAGCTCCGCCAGCGCGCGCGTCGCGATGCCCCTGCCCCAGTGCTCCCTGCCGATCCAGTAGCCGACGAGGCGCTCGCCGTCCTGCAGCCAGCTGACGACGTTGCCGGCGACGGCGCCGTCCGCGAGGATCGTCCGGGTCACGACCGTCGCATCGCCGAGCGCGTTTCCATCGGCGGTCTAGTCTAGGCACCATGCGGATCTATCTCGTGCGCCACGCCGAGGCCGCGCCGGGAGAGCCGGACGAGCTGCGCCCGCTCACGGCTGCCGGCGAGGCCGCGGCGCGTGCGCTCGGCGAGACCCTTGCCGGCGAGGGTCTCGACGCCGTCGTGACGAGCCCGCTCCTCCGCGCGCGTCAGACCGGGGACGCGATCGCAGCCGCCGCGGGAGTCTCGGCCCACCCGAGCGACCTGCTCGCGCCGGGCGCGGCGGCCGAGGACGTGCGCGCGGCCGTCGCGGGGCGGGGCGAGGCGGTCGTCGTCGTCGGCCACCAGCCGGACTGCTCGCAGATCGCCGCCGCCCTCGCCGGCGGCCCCGAGCCACACTTCCCGCCCGGCGGGATGGTGCGGATAGATTGGCCGCGATGACCGTCGCCGTCTCCGTCCGCGATCTCCGCAAGTCCTACGGAGGCGATGAGGCGGTCAAGGGGGTCTCGTTCGAGATCTCCGTCGGCGAGGTCTTCGGGCTGCTCGGCCCGAACGGCGCGGGGAAGACGACGACGGTCGAGATCCTGGAGGGCTACCGCTCGCGTGACGGCGGCACGATCGAGGTGCTCGGCACCGATCCGGCGCGCGCGGGGGCAGCCTGGCGCGAGCGCGTCGGCGTCGTGCTCCAGTCGTCCTCGCTCTACCCCCTCCTCACCGTCCGCGAGAGCCTCGCCCTGTTCGCCGGCTATTACGCCGAGCCGCGGAACGTCGACGAGGTCGTCGAGATCGTCGGCCTCGGCGAGAAGCGCGACGCGCGCGTCCGCACGCTCTCGGGCGGGCAGACGCGGCGCCTCGACTTCGGGCTCGCGCTCGTCGGCGACCCCGAGCTGATCTTCCTCGACGAGCCGACGACCGGGTTCGACCCCGGTGCCCGCCGCACCGCGTGGGAGACGATCCGGACGCTGCGCTCGCTCGGGAAGACGATCCTGCTGACGACGCACTACCTCGACGAGGCCGAGCAGCTCGCCGACCGGGTCGCCGTGCTCCGCGAGGGCGTGATCGTGCGCGAGGGCACGCCGAAGGAGCTGACCGGCGGCGCGGTCGAGACCGAGGTCCGCTACCGCCGCGCGGGCGAGGACATCGTCGTGACGACCGGCGACCCGACGCAGCTGCTGCACGAGCTGACCGGCGAGGCGCTCGCCCGCGGCGAGGAGCTCGAGGGACTCGAGGTGCGGCGCCCGACGCTCGAGGACGTCTACCTCGACCTGACGGGCGATGCCGAGTGAGGCGCCTGCTCGTGCACGAGATCCGCGCGCAGCAGCGGCTCTTCTGGCGCAACCGCGAGGCCGCCTTCTTCACCTTCTTCCTGCCGGTGATCTTCTTCCTGATGTTCGGCTCGATCTATGGCAACGACCGGATCGAGGGCGTCCGCGGCGCGCCATACCTCGAGGCCGGGATGATCGGCTACGGCGTCGCGGCGACGGCCTTCGCCGGCCTCGCGATCACATTCGTGATCCGCCGCGAGAGCGGCGTGCTCAAGCGGATCCGCTCGACACCGCTCCCGGCGGGGGTCTACATCGCCGCGGCGCTCGTCTCGACGCTGATCGTGTTCGCGCTCGAGGCGGCGCTGATCGTCGCGCTCGGCCGGATCCTCTTCCACGTGGGTCTCCCCGGCCGCGTGCTCTCGCTCTCGCTCGCGCTGCTCCTAGGCGCCGGCGCCTTTGCGGCGCTCGGCCTGGCGATCACCGGCTTCGTCCGCTCGGCCGAGGGCTCCTCCGCGGTCGTGAACGCGGTCTACCTGCCGATGGCGATCATCTCGGGGACGTTCTTCTCGCCGCACTCGTACCCCGGCTTCCTGCGCGCGATCGCCGACGTGCTGCCGCTGACCTACTTCACCGAGCTCGCGCGGGACATCATGCTCCGCGACCGCGAGATCTGGACGGAGCCGAAACAGGTCGCCGTCGTCGCCGCCTGGGGCGTCGCGGGCCTCGTGCTCGCGATGCGGCGTTTCCGCTGGGAACCGCACGAGGGTTAGTTCCGGACGAACCCGGGGCAGTACTCCTGTCGATGCAGGAACTGCCCGCAATCACGTTCGCCACGCGCGTTCCCGACCCGCCCGCGCTCGAGCTGCGCGTCAACTTCGGGATCTTCGCGGGCCGCGCGGCCACGCCCGCCGAGATCGACGAGCTCGCGAAGTGGCTCATCCCGGAGGTCGGGGAGGTTTCGATCATCTCCGAGGAGCGGCACGAGATCGACGGCGACACGGAGGGCTCGGTGCACCAGGTGCGGATCGAGGTCGCGGCCGACCGGCTCCCGGCGGACGAGGCCGAGCTGGACGACCTGGAGGCGCGGTTGATCGAGCGCGCCGACCACTGGGCCCGGCAGTGCATCGCCGAGCGGCACTCCGAGATCAGCGAGCTCTAGCCTCGACGGAGCGCGCCAGGGCGTCGAGCATCCGCTCCGCCTGGCGCTTCGCGACGGGCTCGAGCGAGGATCGGCCGAGGGCGGCGAGCATCCCGCTCAGCTCGATCCCGGCCCGCCAGCGCATCCGCGTCCCGCCGTCGTCGGGCGCCAGGTCGAAGTCCGACTCGACCACCGCGCCACTCCCGAACGCGCCCCCTTTCACTCGCACGAGCGCGTGCTCGGGCTCGCGGCGGTCGACCACGGTGAAGTCGAGCTTCAGACGCGGGCTCAGCGGGACCGGCGGTCGCATCACGGCCGTCCAGCGATCCCGGTCGCGCAGGTCCCAGCGCTCGATCCCCGGCAGAGCGGACACGAGGAACGCGGGGTCGGTCAGCAGCGCGAACACCTGCTCGGGCGGCGCGTCGAAGCGGCGCTCGCCGTCGATCCTCACCGCTCTTTCCCTCGTCCGCGCGACATCACCGAGACCGTAGCCGAGCCTCCGGTGATGGTGGCGCAGCCGGGCCCCGGCCCCACGACCTTGCTCCAAGACGGCGTACCGCCGGCATGAGGACCCCTGGGGCACGAATGTCGACGGCTCGACCCCGGAGCGGGCCCCCCGACGTCTCGCTCGACAGCTCGCGGTCGTTCAGGTCACGTTCAGACGGCGGCAGGAAGGATCCCTCATCCCCCTTGCGCTCCGCCATCTCGCCGCGGCCGGCCCGAGCCTGTTCGCGCTCACCGCCGTCGTCGTCGTCTCGGGCTGCGGGCACGCCACCTCGCGAGGCCAGGCGCCGACGACGACGAGTCACGCCGTCGCGAGAGCGGTGCCGCACCGGATCGTCCTCACCGCACGTGTCGTCGGGTCGCTCCCCAGCCCGCTCCAGGACCCGGCGGCGGCGGCAGACGGCCATGGCGCGGTCCTGCTCGGAGGTCTCACGGCCGCCGACACGTCGACGAGCGACATCGTCTCGGTCACGCCGGGCGGCCACGGCGTGCGGCTCGGCGCGCTCCCGGTCGCCGTGCACGACGCCGCGGCCGTCACGCTGGGCGGCGCGACCTACCTGTTCGGCGGCGGGAACGGCGTCTCGCAATCGGCGGACGTCTACCGGATCGACCCGCGGACAGGTCGCTCGGTGCGGGCCGGGAGCCTGCCCGCGCCGAGCTCCGACCAGACCGCGACGGCCCTCGGCGGAACGGCCTACGTCGTCGGCGGGTATACCGGCGCGACCTGGCTCGACACGATCGTCGCCTGGCGCCCCGGCTCCTCCGCCCGCGTCGTCGGCCACCTGCCGGCGGCGCTCCGCTACGCGGCCGTGACGGCGGCTGCGGGAAGGATCGTGATCGCCGGCGGCTCGCTCATCGACGGCACGGCATCGAGCGACGTGCTCGCCTTCGCCCCGGGGACCGGCCGCATCCGGCGCATCGGGCGCCTGCCCGCCCCGACGACGCACGCGGCGGCGGCCACCCTCGGCGGCGTCGCCTACGTGATCGGCGGCCGCGGCCCGACCCCCGGCACCGCGGTCTCGCGCATCGTCGCGGTCGACCCGGCCGCCGGGAAGATCCGCGTGGCAGGGCGCCTGCCGTCCGCGCTCTCCGACGTCGGCGCCGCCACCGCGGGCGGCAGGATCCTCGTCGCGGGCGGGCGCGGCGCCGCGGGCACGGCCGCGACCGTCACAGCCCTCGACCAGCGCAGCGTCCTCGCCCGCGCGCAGCCGCGCGCGCTCGCCTCGGCCCGCAACGTCTACGCGGCCGACGCCGCCGGGAAGCTGTCGGCCGTCGTGGCGCACGACCCGTACCGCATCTACGTCCCGAACAGCCAGAGCAACACGGTCGACGTGATCGACCCTCACACCTTCCGCGTCGTCTCGCACTTCGCCGTCGGGGCGCTGCCGCAGCACGTCACCCCCGCCTGGGACCTGCGCACCCTCTACGTCCTGAACGACCAGGGGAACAGCCTCACGCCGATCGACCCGAGGACGTCGAAGCCGAAAGCGCCGATCCCGGTGGACGACCCCTACAACATGTACTTCACGCCGAACGGCCGCTACGCGATCGTCGTCGCCGAGCGGCTGCACCGCCTCGACTTCCGGGACGCGCACACGTTCGCCCTGCACCGCTCGCTGACGGTTCCGTGCGGCGGCGTCGACCACATGGACTTCACCGCGGACGGCCGCTACGCGCTCGCGAGCTGCGAGTTCTCGAGCCAGATGCTCGTCGTGGACGTCGCGCGGGAGCGCATCGCGCGGACGATCGCGCTCGCCTCGGGCCACGGGATGCCGCAGGACGTGAAGCTCTCGCCGGACGGAAAGGTCTTCTACGTCGCCGACATGATGTCGAACGGCCTCTGGGAGGTCGGCGCGCGCAGCTTCCGGGTCACCGGCTTCCTCGCGACCGGGCGCGGCGTCCACGGCCTCTACCCGAGCCGGGACGCACGCTACCTCTACGCGACGAACCGCGGCGAGGGCTCGATCTCGGTGATCAGCTTCCGCACGAGGCACGTCGTGACGACGTGGCGGATCCCCGGCGGCGGCAGCCCGGACATGGGCGGGGTCTCGCCGGACGGCCGCGTCCTGTGGGTGTCGGGCCGCTACAACGGCGTCGTCTACGCGATCGACACGCGCACCGGGAGGCTGCGCGCGAAGATCCCGGTCGGCAGCGGCCCGCACGGCCTCAGCGTCTGGCCGCAGCCCGGCCGGTACTCGCTGGGGCACACGGGGATCCTCCGCTAGGTGAGCGAGTGGCCGAGCCTCGTCCGGCGCGGGTCGCTAGGGTGCGAAATCGTGGTCCGGCCCGAACCCGAGATCGACCGCTTCGCGATCGGCTTCGACCAGCGCGACCGCGCGCGGCTGCACGCCCTCTGGGACCAGGTGCTCGATGCCGAGCAGTGGTCGGAGGGAGAGCTGACCCGTCGGTTCGAAGCGGCGTGGGCGGCGTGGAACGGGCTCCGCGCCGTCGCCTACTCCAGCTGGTCGGGAGCCGCGCTCGCCGCGCTCGAGTTCGCGGAGGTGCGCGGCGAGACGGTGCTCTGCCCCTCGAACACGTTCATGGCGACGCCGCTCTCGGTGCTGCACGCGGGCGGCCGCGTCGAGTTCGTCGACTGCAACCGCGACGACCTCTGCCTGTCGTTCGCCGACTTCGAGGCGAAGGCGAGGAAGCATCGACCCCGCGCGGCGTTCCTCGTCCACATCGGTGGGCACCTCGCCTTCGAGGTGGAGCAGATCGCCGCGTTTTGCCGGGACGAGGGCATCTTCCTGATCGAGGACTGCGCGCACGCGCACGGAGCCGGCCTGGACGGCCGCCGCGCCGGGACGTGGGGCGACGCCGGAATCTGGTCCTTCGCCCCGACGAAGACGATCTCGACCGGGGAAGGTGGGATGATCGTCTCGCGGCACGACGATCTGATCGAGTTCGCCTCTGCATTTCGAAACTACGGGAAGCCCGACTATGCGCGCCATGGCCTCAACTTCCGCATGAACGAGTTCACCGCCGCGGCCGGATTGCTCGGAGTCGAGCGCCTCGACGAGATCACCGCGTGGAAGAACGAGGTCGCGCGGGAGCTGCTCGACCCCGTGCACCCGCGGCGCGTGGAGCTGCCGGAGGGGATGGTCTCCGGCCTCTACAAGTACATCGTCTTCGACCCGATCGAGCGATCGACCGGCAAGGTCTACGACGAGCCGTGCCACCGGATCATGGGGCACCCGGTCGACCTCCCGAACGCCGACTGGGTCGCCGAGAACCACTGGTGCGCCCCGCTCTACTACCGCCCGGGGACGCCCGAATGAGGGCGCTCGTCACCGGCGGTTCCGGCTTCATCGGCTCGCACGTGGTCGATGCCCTGCGCAGCGCCGGTCACGAGCCGCGCATCTTCGATCTCGTCCGTTCCCACCACCATCGCCCCGACGAGGTCGAGACGATCGTCGGCGACCTGCGCGACGCCGAGACGCTGCGTGCGGCCGTGCGCGGCTGCGACGCGGTGCTCCACCTCGCCGCCGTCTCCGACGTCAACCTCGTCGTGGAGGATCCGGAGCACGCCGAGCTCGTCAACGCGCGCGGCACGCACGCGCTGCTCGAGGCAGCGCGGCTGGAGGGTGTCGACCGCGTCCTCTACGCGAGCACGGTCTGGGTCTACGGCGGCGCGAACGGGCCGGGGCCGCACGACGAGGACGTGATGCTCGCGCTGCCGGAGCACTTCTACACGGCGACCAAGCTCGCCGGCGAGATGTACTGCCACGCCTACGGGAACCTGTTCGGCCTCGGGCACACGATCCTGCGCTTCGGTATCCCGTACGGCCCGCGGGCGCGCGAGGCCACGGTCGTGGCGGCGTTCGTCGCCCGCGCGAACGCCGGCAAGCAGATCACGATCAACGGCGACGGGCGACAGTCGCGGCAGTTCGTCTACGTGGAGGACCTCGCGGCCGGGATCGTCGCGGCGCTCTCCCCCGTCGCCGCCGGCCGCGTCTACAACCTCGTCGGCGCCCAGTCGGTCAGCGTCCGCGAGATCGCCGACACCGTCCGCGAGATCGTCGCCGACGTGCCGATCGTCCACGTCCCGAGCCGGCTCGCCGATCTCGAGAGCGCGGAGATCTCGGCCGAGCGCGCCGCACGCGAGCTCGGCTGGCGCCCGACGACGCCGTTCGTGGAGGGTGTGCGCCGCTACGTCGAGTGGCTGACGCCGACGAACGGGACCTCGAGGGCGGCGGCTGCGTCGATGACCGACGGCAGGGCCGCGGCGGTCCTCCGCCAGGAGCCCTCGGAGCTGTAGTAGTCCGCGTCGTGCAGCAGCACGATGTCCCCGGGGGAGAGACTCCTCGCCGCCCGCCGTGCGATCGCCGCCGGGGTCGCCCGCCGCTCCCAGTCCCTCCCCCAGCGCGACCAGAGCGTCGGTGCCCAGCCGCGCCGCCGTGCGAGCCGCAGCGCGTACACGCTGAAGACGCCGTACGGGGCGCGGTAGGACGTGGGCAGACGGCCGGTCGCGTCGTGGATCGCCTCGACGGCCCGGTCGAGGTCGGCGGCGAGCGCAGCCGGCGTGCGGCGGAGCAGCAGCGTGTGGCGGTAGCCGTGCAGGGCGATCTCGTGGCCTGCCGCGGCGATCTCGGCGGCGAGCGCCGGGCGCCGCTCGACCTGCTCGCCGACGAGGAAGAACGTCGCGGTCACGCCTGCCGCTGCGAGCAGCTCGAGCACGGCGGGCGTGCCCTCCGGATGCGGGCCGTCGTCGAACGTGAGCGCGATCCCGTGCTCGTTCGGGAGCCGCAGGGGGATCCCGAGGGCGGCCGCGAGCAGCGGCACGTGCGCGGCCGGCGCCGGCGCGCACCACGCCGCGCACGTGCCGACGGCTCCGAGTACGAGGGGTCGCACGCGGGCAGTGTGGCACCGTGAGCGCGCACCTCGTCGTGGGGATCGCAGCGGCCACGGCGGCGGCCGGGTGCTACGAGACCGCGTACGTCCTCCAGGCGCTCGAGGCGCGGCGGATGCCGGTCGCCCACTCCCTGCGGCCGGCACTGATCGGGGCGCTCGCGCGGCGGCCGCTCTGGGTGACCGCGATCGCCCTGGCGATTGTCGGCTGGCCGTTCCAGCTGCTCGCCCTCTCGCGAGCGCCGATCACGGTCGTCCAGCCGACGCTGGCGCTGGGCCTGCTCCTGCTCGTGGCGCTCGCCGCGCGGGTCCTCGGCGAGCGGATCGGCCGCCGCGAGCTCGCCGGCGTCGCAGCGATCGTGGCCGGGGTGGCGGGGATCGCGCTGGCCGCCCCGCCTCATTCGGCGCACCACGCCGGGCCGGCGACACTCCTCCCCGTGCTGCTCGCGCTCGCGGCGCTCGCGGCGTCTCCCTACCTCCTGCGGGCCGCCGGCCGCAACCCGGGCGCGCTGCTCGTCCTCGGAGCAGGCGCCGGCGACGCGTGGGCGGGCTTCGCCGCGAAGCTCGTCACGGACGCGCTCGCAGGCGGTCACTGGCTGGCCGCGGCGGGCTGGGGCACGGCGGCCGCAGTCGCGGTCGGAGCCGGCCTGCTCTCGGAGATGACGGCGCTCGCGCATTACGCGGCGACGCGCGTCGGGCCCGTCGTCCTCGTCATGCAGATCGCCGTCCCGGTCGCCCTCGCACCGCTCGTCGGCGGCGAGCGGTGGGGCGGCACGCCGCTCGGAGGTGGGGTGCTCGTGGCGTCGCTCGCGGTCGTGACCGCCGGCGCGGCCGTGCTGGGCTCCTCACGCGCGGTCGCGCACGTGCGCGAGCACGACTGACGCGGCGGACGGAAGCTCCGCGAACGAGAGGTCCTGCGCCTTGCGGCGCTCGAGCGCGCGCTCGAGCGCCGCAGCAAGCGCGGCGCGTGAGGTGACGACCTCCGCGAAGCCGAAGCGGCGGAACGCCTCGTTGTGCGCCCTGAGATGGCCGCGGCCCCAGCCGTACGAGATCGTCGGGCAGCCGCGGATGTGCGCCTCGAGCACGGTCAGGCCGCCGGTCGAGTGGACGAGCGCGTCGGCGGCCGCGAGCCAGTCCCCCATCCGGTCGGTGAACCCCTCGACGCGGACGCGCGGCTCCGCGCCGAACCGCCGCAGCAGGCGCGTCCGAAGCTCCTCGTTGCGGCCGCAGAGGCAGACGACCACGACGCCGGGCAGGCCGAGGGCGGTCTCGACGCCGCCCTCGACGTCGCCGACGCCCCAGCCGCCGCCCGAGACGAGCACGACCTTCTCCGACCCGGGCAGGCCGAGCGAGCGGCGCGCCTCGCCGGGATCGCGGGGCTCGACGAACTCCTGCTTCGTGAGCCCGTGGACGCAGACCGTCTCGGTCCCGGGCCCCGCGATCCGCTCGACCTCCGGAATCGCCTCGGGCTGCGTCACGAGGTGCACGTCGATCCCGCGCGCGGCCCAGAAGTGGAGCGCCGCGACGTCGGTGACGGCGGCGATCGCAGGCACGCGCAGCTCGCCGCGGCGGCGCAAGGCTCCGAGCACCTCGGTCGATCCGGGGAACGTGGAGACGACGACGTCGGGATCGAACGCGCGGATCGCGCGCAGCAGCCCGGGCGCGCCGATCCGGCCGACGAGCCACTTCGCCAGCGCACGCGTCGGCGGGAACCGGGCGACGAGCCAGTAGCCGACGTCCCAGAACCACTGGGCCCGGTAGAAGAAGAACCGCGGGCCGTCCTCGCTGATCGCGACGAGCGCCCGCCCCATCGCCGCGAGGCCGTCGACGATCCGGACGTCCGTTCCGGCTACCTCGGCGCGAAGCTGGTCGGCGAGCGTTCGCGCCGGTAGGTCGTGGCCTTCCCCGACGCTCGCCGTGAAGACGAGAACGCGCGCCGGCATCCGCTAGTTCGTCCGGGGAACGTTCGCTTCCGCGAAGAAGCGCTCGGCGTCGCGGGCGACCCAGAAGCAGATCGCCGCGAGCGGGAGCTCGACCGCGGCCGCTTCGAGCAGGGCCAGCCAGAGGCCGCGGCCGGATTCGAGCAGGGTGTCGAACCAGACGTCGCAGAGGAGCAGCGTCCCGGCGACCGCCGCGGACGCCTCGAGCCAGGGCGAGCGCCGAACCGCGGCGACCGCGGTTCCGATCAGCGCCGCCGCGAGCCCGAGGTCGAAGCCGACCCAGAGCGCGCGCCAGTGCTCGTTCGTGTGGTGGTTCGGCAGCCGCTGCGTCAGCCAGATCGTCCAGGGCAGCAGCGCGAGACCGGCCGCGGCGAAGAAGGGTGCGACGAGGCGGCGGACGTTCATCGCGTCATGTAAACAGAGTCGGGTCAGACCACGGCTCGGGCAGCGACCCCCGCTCGCTCGGCGATCAGGTCGACGAGCTGCTCGAAGGGGTCGAAGCCGACGACCTCGGGCGCGTTCGCGACGAAGTTCGAGAGCGCGTTGACGTCGTAGAAGTAGGGCTCGCCGTCGCGCTCGTTGACGAGGTACTCGACGCCGCCGAGGTCCATGCCGGAGGCGGCGATGATCCGCTTCGCGTCCTCGACCACCTCGTCCGGCGGCTCGTAGCGCTCGATCGGGACGCCACGTCCGGAAACTCCGTCGGCGATGCCGGGCAGCTCGCAGTAGTCGGCCGGGCAGAGGTTGAAGCTGCCCGGCGTGAGCAGGAGCCGGATCGCGTAGAGCAGCTCGCCGCCGAGGATCTCGACCCGAACGACCGCGTCGCCCTCGGCCGGCAGCTGCTCCTGGACGAGCGCGGTGCCGTCGAGTCCTAGGTCGACCACCGCGCCCTCGAGCTCGTCGCGGGTCGCGTACGACGTGATCCCGGCGCCGCTGCCGCCGATGTTCGGCTTGACGAGCACGGGGAACTCGAGCGCCTCCGCGGCGGCGAATGCGCCGCGCGGGTCGTTGATCACGCGCGTCCGGGGGTGCCTGACCCCGAGACCCGCCATCAGCGTCGCCTGCCGCGCCTTCGACAACTCGACCGAGTACGCCTCGGCGCCGTTCAGCACCGGAGCCCCGATCGCGTCGAGGTGCGCGAGGTAGTGGAGCGTGCCGAAGATCGCGTCGCCGTTCCCTCGCGTCCAGGCCGACGGGCTCATGCGGTTGACGAGCAGCGAGTACGGGCTCTCCCGGGCGTCCGGGTCGAAGGTGTGGGAGACGGCGTCGACCGGCTCGTAGGCGAGGCCGCGGCGGTCGAGCTCCGCGAAGAGCGGCTTGAACCACTCCGGGTGCTCGTACAGGATCCCGACCGGCTTCTCCATGCCAGGGAGAACGCCGCTCCGCGCAGGCTATTCCCGGCCGAGCAGGCTCCGCAGCTCCGCCGGACGGCCGAGCAGCTCGGCGACCCCGTCGAGCGCGGCGTCGACCGCGGCGGCGAACGCGTCGGGGCCGCCGAAGCGCTCCAGCACCTCCGGCGGGATGAACTTCAGGAGCAGTGCGTCCGTGCCCGGCGGCAGCGCGGCGAAATGGACGGTCAGGATCCCGTGGTCTCGGAGGAGCAGCATCGCGAGCGCGGCCGTCGCCTCGATCGGGACGAGCGCCGGGGCGGCGATCCCGGCGCGGCGCTCCGCCTCCGCGAGGATGCCCGCGCCGGGAAGCTTGACCGCGACGGGCGTCCGGTCGAGCCACGGCGCGATCCGCTCGAGCGCGTCGCCGACCCGCTGCGTCGAGGCGACGAGCTCGCGCACCCGTTCCGGCCGGTACTGCTCGAGCGAGGCGACCACGGCCGGATAGAGCATCGGCCGCGCCTCCATCCCGAGCTCGATCGCGCGGGCGCGGATCGACGCGACGATCTCGCTGCGTCCCGCGAGGAGGCCCAGGCGTGGCCCGAGCGTGCCGTACTTGTCGAGCCCGGTGGCGCCCACCTCAGCACCGAGCTCGAGCGTCTTCGGCTGGCCGAGGATCGCGGGGCCGACGCGGGCGCCGCCGGCGTCGTCGACGAAGACGGGGACGCCGCGCTCGCGGGCGAGCTCGACGATCGGCGACAGCTCCTCCGCCGGCAGCGCCTCGTAGGTGACGGCCAGCCGCGTCAGGACGACGACGTCCGCCTCGTCGACGCGGGCGGCGAATCCGTCGAGGCCGACGGTGTCGACGAGCTTCGCGCCCGCGAAGCGGACGGCGCGCACGACCGAGGGGTGGCTGTACCCGGCCGAGACGCCGACGACGGTCGACCCGCTTCGCGCGAGCGCCTGCACGGCGCAGAAGATCGCGGCGGTCATCCGGTTCGCGACGAAGACGTCGTCGCGCTCGGGGTCGCCGCCGAGATGATCGAGCGCGAGCTCGCGCAGCCGCTCGCCGTGGAGCGCGGGAGCCAGCTCGTCGTCGAGCTCGGTGCCCATCGACCGCTCGAGGCCGGTGAAGTTGAAGACGGTCCCCGCCGCGTGCCGCTCGGCGATCACCCGCCAGGCGAGCCGGAGCTTCGCGAAATCGTCCTCGGTGCTGCGGAGCAACTCGCCGCGCTCGTACGGGAGCTCGCTCAGACGAGCCTCCGCTCGAGGAGCGCAGCGAGCCGCGTCAGCGGGAACGAGATCACGAAGAACATCGCCATCACGCCACCATAGATCGCGAACGCGTGCGAGTCGGACGGGGGCGTGAGCTGGAGCCGCTCGACCGAGCGTTGCCCCGCCTGGAGCACCTCGGCGACGCCGATCAGCGCCGCGATCGTCGTGTTCTGGATCACGTTGACGAGCAGGCTGACGAGCGGCGGGAGCAGCCGCCGCAGCGCCTGCGGAAGGATCACGTTGCGCATCGTCCCGAGCCAGCCGAAGCCGAGCGCCGCCGCCGCCTCGTGCTGCTCGCGCGGCACCGACTGGATCGCCCCTCGCGTCGCCTCCGCGATCTGCGCGCTCCCCCAGAGCGTCAGCCCGATCCAGGCCGCGTTGAACGCTGTCAGCCGGATCTGGAGGGACGGGAGGCCGAAGTAGATCAGGAAGATCGTGACGATGATCGGAAGGCCGCGCCAGACCTCGATGTAGAGCCGGATCGCGGCCCGCGCGGCGAGGACGCGCAGCGTCAGGAGCGTCCCGAGCACGATCCCGATGGCCGCGCTGCCGGCGACCGCGAAGAAGGCGATCTTCAGCGTCTGGACGAGCCCGACGTGGAACATGTAGTGCGCGACCGGGCCGACCCAGGCGGGGAGGTGGAGCGCGTGCGTCATGCCGACTCCGGCAGCGCGAGCCGCGACTCGACGAGCCGCACGAGGGCGGAGAGTGTCCAGACGAGCGTCAGGTAGGCGGCCGCGAGCACCGAGTACATCTCGATGTCCTTGAAGCTGAACGACGCGAGCGAGTACGCGGTGTTCGTCAGCTCCTGGTAGCCGATCGCCGTCATCAGCGCCGTGTTCTTCAGGACCGAGACGTAGGTGTTGATCGTGGACGGGAGCGCGATCCGCCCGCCGATCGGCAGGGTCACGTTGGCGAAGGTCGCGATGCGCCCGAAGCCGAGCGCGAGACCGGCTTCCCGGTAGCGCGCCGGGACAGCCTCGAAGCCGGCGCGGAAGTTCTCGGTGTTGAACGCGCCGCCCCAGATCGTGACCGCGACGAATGCCGCCTGGAACGGGCTGAGCAGGATCCCGAACTGCGGCAGGCCGTAGAAGATCAGGAAGATCTGGGCGAGGATCGGGGTGTTGCGGATGATCTCGACGTAGACCGCGGCCACCTGGCTGACCACGGGGATCCGGTGCGCGCGCGCGGCGCCAAAGAGCGCACCGATCACGAACGCGCCGGCGATACCGAGCACCGAGACCTCGAGCGTGCGCACGAGCCCGTCCGCCAGTTGCGGCAGGTGGTCGACGATGTACGCCCAGTCGAAGGAAGCCAGCATGGGAGAGAGAAGCGAGGGGCGGCCGCGAAGCCGCCCCTCGCGTCACGTTACGGACAGATCGAGGTCAGGTCCTTTCCGACCGGGTACTGGAAGGTCGACTTCGGGCGCGGCACGTTGTCGAGGAAGTCCCCGACGAGCCGCTTCGGTGCGTTCGCCTTGAGGATGCCGACGAACTCGTCGCGCTTCTTCATGTACGCGAGGGCCGCGTTGACCCAGTTCGAGACGCCGGTGTTCCCCTTCGCGATCCCGATCCCCCAGGGGATGTTCAGGAACTTGTCCCTCGTCAGCTTGAGCGTTGCGTCCTGCGTCGCCACGCCGAGCAGGAACGCGTCGTCGAACATGAACGTGTCGGCCTGCCCGTTCTTGACCGCGAGCGTCGCGGCCGCCGGCGAGTCGACCTCCAGCAGGTTCGAGTCCTTGAAGCAGTTCCGGACCCAGGTGCCGTAGATCGAGCCGCGCGTGGTGGCGATCGTCTTGCCCTTCAGGTTCGCGAGCGACGTGATGCTCGAGTCGTTCGGGACGAGCAGCCGCCCGGTCGCCGAGTAGTACGGGTTCGAGAAGTCGATCTGGTCTGCCCGCGCCTGCGTCCACGTGAGCGTCGAGATGATCATGTCGACCCGGCCCGAGATCAGCGTCGGGATGCGGCTCGGCGTCGTCACGCACGTGAGGCTGACTCGGTTGATCTTGCCGAACGCGAGCTGCGCGAAGCGGCGCGCGACCTGGACGTCGTAGCCGTCGTTGTGACCCTTCACGTCGATGAACCCGAACGGCGGGAAGTCGCACTTGACGCCGATCAGGAAGCGGTGCCGGCTCGTGATGTTCGCGGGCAGCTTCGGGAACTTCACCGCCGACGCCGAGTGCGTCTTGGCGACGCCGCTCGGAGCCGCCAGGCCCCAGGTCGCGAGAGCGACCGCAGCGAATGCCGCGAGCGCCGTCAGCAGTAGCAATCTCTTCATTCAGCTTCTCCTTCGTCGGTGATCTGGAGGTCCTCGAGCGAGTGTGCGAGCTGGAGGGAACGGCGCAGGAATCGCTGCGTCCGCTCCTCCTTGGGACGATCGAGGATGTCAGTTGGTTGGCCCTGCTCGACGATCTTGCCGCCGTCCATGAACACGAGCCGGTCGCCCACCTCGCGCGCGAACTGCATCTCGTGGGTGACGACCATCATCGTCATCCCGGATCGCGCGAGGTCGCGCATGACGACGAGCACCTCGCCCACGAGCTCCGGATCGAGCGCGGAGGTGACCTCGTCGAAGAGCATCACGTGCGGCTCCATCATCAGCGCCCGCGCGATCGCGACGCGCTGTTGCTGGCCGCCGGAGAGCTGATGCGGGTGCTGGGGCGCCTTCTCCTCGAGCCCGACGCGGCCGAGCAGGTCGCGCGCGCGCGCCTCGGCTGCCCCGCGGGGCTGCTTCCGGATCTTCCGGCTCGCAAGCGTCAGGTTGTCCAGCACGGTCAGGTGCGGAAAGAGGTTGAACTGCTGGAAGACCATCCCGATCCGCTGCCGGACGCGCGAGACGTCGATGCCCTTGCGCGTGATCTCCGCACCCTCGAAGAAGATCCGTCCCGAGTCGAGCGGTTCGAGCAGGTTGACACAGCGCAAGAGCGTCGACTTGCCACTCCCACTCGGCCCGATCACGACGAGCACCTCACCCGTCGCCACGGTCAGGTCGATTCCGTCGAGCACGAGGTTGTCCCCGAAGCTCTTGCGCACGGCCTCGAGCCGAATCAGCGAGTCGTCCGTGGGAACCAAGTCTGAAGCCGCAGCGGCGGTGGTCGCGCTCAAGGGTGCAGAGTACAGCCCGTTCGGCGGTCGGAAGTCAAATCGAGGCCGCCCGCGCCGCCGACTGTGTCTCGTACTGCCGCACGGCCTCCAGCCTCGTCCGCGCTCCGAGCTTCTCCAGGATGTGGTGCACGTGGACCTTGGCCGTGCTCGTGCTGATGAACAGCCTGCGCGCGATCTCGGCGTTCGACAGGCCCTCCGCGATCAGGGCGAGCACCTCGGACTCGCGCGGCGTCAGCAGCTCGGATGCGTCGGCGACCTCGCGAACGCCGAGGTCGATGCCTGCACGCCGGGCAAGCGCTCCGTCGCGAGCGCCGCGAAGCACCCGCGGCAGGCGGCCGTCGAGGTCGCCCGCAGCGAGCAGCGGCAGCAGGGGCGGATAGGCGCGATACGCGATCACAATCGTGTCGAAGAAGTCCTCCTCCGCCGCCTCGGCGAGCAGGGCGGCGGCGCGGCGCGCGACCGCATCGGTCGGGCCCGCATCGACGAGGTCGGCGATCGTGTCGGCGAAGGCGGCGTGAAACTTGGCCTCGACGCCGCCCGTCAGAGACCGCGCCGCCGCCGCGCTCTCGCGAGCGCCGACGCTGTCGCCCGAAGCAGCCTGCGCGAGCGCCACCAGGGCGAAGTGGTCGCCGTGTTCGCCCTTGAAGAGATTCCCCGAAGGCAGCCGCTCGCGGAAGCCAAGCGCGGAGACGGCGTCACCCTGCGCCAGCGCGAGTCGCAGGTGAAGGTTGACGGTGTAGACCTCGAGCCCCTGGTTGCCGGCGGCGGCGAACCGGCGCGCGCACTCGTCGATCGTCCTGCGCGCCCGCGCCAGCTCGCGGAGGCCGATCTCGGCGACCGCGCGGTGGAGCAGGCACACCGGCGTCGCGAAATCGAGTCGCAGGTCGCGGCACACCTCCGTCGCGGCGCCGGCGAGGCGGCGGGCCAGCTCGTACTCGGCGCGGGCAACGGCGAGCGCACTCGCCTCCTTCAAGAACGCGCTCTTGCGCAGCGGGTCGCGGGAGTGGTCGGCGAGCGGCAGCAGCGGCTCGAAGACGGCCCAGAGCCCGCGGATCGAGCCCACGTGCGCACCGAGTTGGACCTTCGCGACCGCAATCCGCAGGCGCGTGTCGAGGTCGCCCGGCTCGGCGCGCTCCAGCTCGGCGAGGTACTCGGCCGCCTCGCCGCTCTCGAGCTCGATCGAGGCGAGGAAGGCGCCGAAGAGCGCTTCGGAGGCAAGGTGCGCGTCGCGGGTCAGCGCCTGGGCCCGCCGGTGGCTGTCGATCGCCTGGCGTCCCTCGCCGAGCAGGTGCGAGGCGCGGCCTGCGAGATGCCAGCCGCGGGCCGCGGTCTCGTCCTCGGAGGCGCGCGCAGCGATGTCCAGCGCGAGTGCGCGGGCTTCGGTCAGGTGATCCTGCATGGTCAGGAGCTCCGCCTTCACGAGGAGCGCGTCCGGCCGCTTCACGACCTCGTCGGCACAGGCCGCGAGCCAGCGCTCGACCGTTTCGACGCGTCCGCCGCCGAGGAGCCCCGGCCCGGCCTCGGCGACGACCGCGGCCACATCCTCGAGGCGGCCCGCCGCGAGCGCGACCTCGAAGGCGTCGTCCACCCGCCCGGCCTTCCGCAGGTGCTCGATCGCTCGTTCGGCGACCGCGTGCGCAAGCGCGGGGTCCTCACGGTCGATCTCGCGCCGGAGAAACGTCCGCAGGAGCGGATGCAGCCGGTAGGCGCCCGTGTCCGCGGGCTGGAGCAGTCCGTCGTCCGCGAGCCGGTCGAGCGCGCGCGCGGCGTCGCCAGACTCGAGCACCGCGGCGACGAGCGACGGCGTCAGCGTCGGCGGAATCGAGGCCGCGAGCAGGAACCGGCGCTCGGCTGCCGGGCGGGCGCGCAGCACCTCTTCCGCGAAGAAGCGATAGAGCGCGTCGTCGACTCTTGCCCCGGGCATCTCCGCGGAGGCGGAGAGAGCGGCGAGGCCGATCACAGCCGGCCATCCGTGCGCCTGCTCGACGAGCGCCCGCACCGACTCGGCCGGGCTCGCAGCGAGCACGCGGCCCGCCTCGTCCTCCGTCATCGCGAGCTGCTCGGCGCCCAGTTCGAGAATCTGTCCGTAGAGCGTCGCCCGGGCCGAGCACCAGCCCGGCCGCCGCCTCGTCGTCACGAGCAGCCGGAGCGGTGAGCGCTCGAGCAGGAGACCCACGAACTCGTCCGCCGCGAGCGACTCGGCGACGTGCTGGTAGTCGTCGATCGCGAGTACGGCCGCTTCCGGCCAGGGCTCGAGGTCGGGCACGAGCAAGTCCGCCAGCATCTCGGCGCCGGCGCCCGCGGGCCGCGCCGCGACTCTCTGGCGCAGCCGCTCGCCCGCGCCCGCGACGACCGTCTCAACGGCGTCGCCGAGCGCGACCGCGAACGCGGCGAGGTCTCCCGATGCAGGTGTCGCGCGCAGCCATGAGGATTGCGGGCGCGTCGCCAGCCACTCGGCGGCGAGGATCGTCTTGCCGTAGCCGGGCGGGGCGACGAGCACCGTTGCCGCCGCAGGCGACGCATCCAGGATCCGCGTCAGCCGGGGACGCGAGACATGGCGCCGGAAGAGCGGCCCGTCGGTGTCCATCGTCACCTCCTCGCGCGCGTGCAGGGGGCCCTGAGATTACGGGATCTCAGGAGCCGCAGAGCCGGGCGCCGTGTCGCCAACCGTGGACGTACCGGCCCGCGAATGCGAGCACGAACGCGTCCACGTGGGCGCTGTCGTACTCCGGCAGGCGCTCGATCCGTCCCCAGCCGGTGAGCACGACCCCGCGCGCCACGTCCTTCGACGGGGCGACGATCACGTCGCGGACGTGTCGGCGCGCGGAGTCCTCGACGTCGCGGCGGCCGGCTCCCGCGATCTCGACGGGATACTGGACGAGGACGTGGCCGTGCTCGAGCGCGTGAACCTGGAGCTCGCGCGCGAGCGGCTCCCGGTAGACCCCCGGCGCAACCGTGAACGGAACGTGCGGGCCCGACGTGGGCGGGCTCGAGGAGTAGGGCGCGTGCGACGTCCCGGCGTACGCGATGTGCGGCGACGGCAGGATCCGGACCGCGGTGCCGGGGAGGTCCCGGCAGGGAAGCGCGCGCGCCTCGGCGCAACCCGCGACCACGGGCACCACGGCCAGCACGGCGAGCGCCGCCCTCATGCGCCGTTCCGCCGCTCGCGGAGGAAGACGACGAGGGGCCAGACGGCCTGGAGCCCGAACAGGGACGCGATCGCCGCGACCTGCCAGAACGCGCTGCTCGCCAGGGGGATCCCACCGAGCCCGTGAAAGAGCCATCCCGCGAACACGACGGTGCTCGGGACGAAGATCCTGACGAAGTACCAGGCCGCCCAGGCCACGCCGATCACGTAGAGCAGCGCAAACCACCGTGCGACCCGAACGTCGCGCTCGTGCGCGTCCGCGAGCTCGGCCGCCTCGGGCGGCGCCAGGCTCCAGAGCTTCCCTTTCAGGTAGAGGAAGTTGACGCGGTAGAGGTTCCGGCAGCCGAGCGCCGTGATCAGGACGGCATAGAGATCGGTGCGCAGGAAGACGAGCGCCTGGAAGCCGATCCCGAGCACGTTCAGCAGGACGAGCAGGCCGAGGTAGCGGAAGAGCGTCGGCGGCAGGTCCAGCAGGCCGTCCGTCCACGCGAGCCTGAGCCCGAGCGAGGCCGCGAGGAGGACGCTGTTGAACGCCATCCCGGCCAGGAACGGGCCGTAGCGTCGGCGGCGCGGCACGCCCCAGAGCTGCGACAGGTCTGTCTCGAACACCGGGAAGAACAGCCGCCGGCCGACCGCGAACCGCGCTCCGACCCCCTCGGCCCGCGCCCCGAGCCAGTGGAAGCCCTCGTGGACGCCGGCGATCGCGAGCCCGGTCACGCTGGTCAGGATCGCCGCCGCCGCGGGGTTGGGAAGGAAGAACCAGTCCTCGAACGACGGCCAGAGCTCGGGCCGGAGCACGAAGGCGACGACGGAGAAGGCGAAGCAGGCGGCGTACACCGTCCAGGCGACAGGCGAGAAGAGCGGCCGGACGTGCCCGGCCCGAATCCGCTGCACGGGCGGCGCGGCCCGGACCGGGTCTCCTGCCTGCGCGAGGCCCGCGTCCACCAGCACCTGCGCGAACTCGAGCACGTTGACGTCGGTACCGGCGAACGCCGTCGCCTCGAGCGCGGCCTCCTCGATCGTCGCGCCGGCCTCGAGGCTCCGCAGGGCCACGACGCCGACCTCTGGGATCGACAGGAACACGCCGGTGCGGGCGTCGCCGACGAGGAACTCGTCGTCTTCGGGAACGACGCTGAGGGGCGGCAGCGACAGCCGGCTCGCGGGCCCGAGCGCGCCGGACGGAGCAGGCGCGGTCGCCGTCATCGGCCGGCGGCCACCGAGGCTCGCCAGCTCGGCGCGCGGCTGCCCGCGTCCGCACCGCACACGGCGCAGTCATCCACGCGCGGCCATTCGTAGCTCGGCTCGACGCGGCCGCTCGCGAAGTCGACCAGCCAGAGGCGGCCTGCGGCGACCGGCGGGGCGAAGCGCGTGAGCAAGCGGAGCGCCTCCATCGAGACAAGTCCTCCGAGGAGCGTCGCCGCGGGCCCGATGCCCCGATTCGTGCGGGTCGGGGGCGGCTGGAGGACGGCTCCTTCCGCGAGCCGCTCCGAGTGGAGGTTCCAGCACTCCATGCAACCGCTCCGGCCCGGCTCGACCGCGAAGTAGCTTCCGCGCCCGGCGCGCATCCCCCCGCTCACGAACGGGACGCCCGCGGGCACGCACGCGTCGTTGACCCAGTAGCGCACCTCGCGCGGCTGGTCGATCGCGGCGACGACGAGGTCGACCCCGTCGAGCAGCGCCGCGACGTCCTCCGGCCCCCGGACGAGCGCCTCGACCGCCTCGACCTCGAGCGAGCTGTTGAAGCTCCGGATCCGCTCGGCGGCCCGCTGCACCTTCGGGAGGCCGAGGTCGCTCTCCGCGTAGAGGAACTGGCGCGAGAAGTTCTTGAGCTCCACGCGATCGGCGTCGAGCAGCGTCAGGCGACCCACGCCCATCCCAGCGAGGTTGAAGAGCGTCGTCGAGCCGAGGCCGCCGACCCCGAGCACGAGCACGTGGGCCGCGCGCAGCCGCTCCTGAAACGCGAAGCGGCTGTGCCCGAGCGTCGCGTAGGTCCCGAAGAAGGCGAGGTTGCTGAAGTAGCGCTCCTGCTCGAGCTCACCGAGCGCCGTCGCGGCCTCCTCGTCCTCGAGCAGGCCGGCCTCGTCGAGCGCCGCGATCCCCTCGGCGACGTCGTCGTCGTCGAGCTCGGGCCGGACACGCCGCAGCTCGGCACCGACCGAAGGGACGTCGCGGGCGCCGTCCAGCAGATCGAGGAGCTCCCCGACGCTCCCATCGGGATCGTCGAGCGCAAGCTCGAACCCGGCGTCGCGGACGAGGGTGATGCTCCCCCGCGAGACGCGGCGGGCGTAGGACTTCAGGCGAGGCTTCATCGGCGGCTCGAGGCGCGCCGCCGGCCGACCATCGGGCAGGCGGCGCGTCTCGACTGCTCGTCTTCTAGCTGTCCGACCCGTCGCTGCAGCCGGATCCGCAGAGCACGTAGGTCAGCTTCAAGCTCTCGACCTTCGTCACCTTGATCGACACGGTGTCCCCTTTCGCTGGGCTTCGCCGCACGCGGCGAGGCATGGCTCTCCATGCCCGGTCTCATCGTCGCTGGCCGGGGACGTCGGCGGCCATAGATCGAGAGATGTATTCGGCGGGATTACACCCACCTGTTTTCGTAGGCAGGTAGCGTCGAAGCGTGAGGGACTATCTCCGTCTCGCCGAGCGAGCGCTCACCTGGATCGAGGAGAAGCCGGCCGTCGTCGTCGCGGGCGCGGCGGGCGCCACGATCGGAGTCGCGCTCGTGCTCGCCTCGTCCGCCGGTTGGCCTCGCGTCCTCCACCTCGTCTACACGCGGCATTCGTGGCTCTGGCTCGCCGTCTGTTTCGCCGGCGAGCTCGTGGCGTATGGCGGCTACGTGCTGACGATCCGTGACATGGCCCGCGTGGACGACGGGCCGGAGCTGAGCCTGGCCGTCTCGACCCAGACCGTCGTCGCCGGCTTCGGCGTCTTCGCCGCGACCCGCTCCTCGGGCGGGTTCGCCGTCGACTACTGGGCGTTCCGGCGCGCCGGAGCGGGCAAGCGGGACGCCGTCACCCGCGTCCTCGGCCTCGGGTTCCTCGAGTACACGGTGCTCGCGACGGCCGCGCTGGTCGCGTCGGCCGCGCTCTTCTTCCGGCTCGACGGGCACGCGAGCAACTCCGTCACGCTGCCGTCCCTGCTCGTCGTTCCGAGTATCGCCGCGGGGCTCTGGGTCACCTCCCCGAAGCGTGTCGAGCGGCTCAGCGCACCGGGGCGAGGCGGGTGGATCAGCCGGAGCTTCGCGAACGCGGTCGCCGGCGCCGCGACCGTCCGGAGCCTCATTGCGAGCCCGAGGGAGCACGGCGTCGGCGTGCTGGGGAACGTCGTCTACTGGGGTGGCGACATCCTCTGCCTGTGGGCGGCGCTCCAGCTCGTCAACGCCCACATCACGGTCGCCGCGCTCGTGCTGGCGTACTCGGGCGGCTACGTCCTGACGAGGCGGGCCCTCCCCGCCGGAGGAGCCGGCCTCGTCGAGATCGCTCTGACGCTGGCGCTCGTCGGGATGGGAGTGGGCTTCGTGCGCGCGCTCGTCGGCGTGGTCGTCTACCGCCTGTTCAACTTCTGGCTCCCGATCGTCCCGGCCCTCCTGCTGATGCCGGCGATCGCCGAGCTCCGCACCCGCTTCCAGCGCGCAGAGCGCGCCGCGGGCCCGGACACGAAGCGGCGCTAGGGTTGAGCCCGAAGCCCCCGTAGCTCAGTGGATAGAGCAGCGGTTTCCTAAACCGCGTGCACAAGTT